>WQSQ01000017.1 GCA_009787775.1 Treponema sp. | reverse complement strand
AATTGAGAAAAACATAGGAAAAATATTCAGATCAGATAATATTCTTGAATACAAAAGCCCGGATGATTATCTATCCATAAAGGATTTCCTAAAGGTATACGCATACGCGAATCTTTATGCCGCCATAACCCCTGATGCGGATTTTTCTGATATTACACTATCGTTTATAGAAAGCAGATATCCCCGTAAGTTATTAAAGTACCTTATAGATATACGTAAATATAACATTGAAGAAACATCAAACGGGATTTTCAGCGTACAAGGTGATTATTTACCAATTCAGATAATAGAGTCAAAGAGATTATCTGACAGGGAAAACCTGTGGCTGAAATCATTGAAATATAACTTGGAAATAAGTAATGCAGATGCTATAATAAAAGAAAGCGAAAATCNTGCAGAAAAAGTACCATTAGATACATATTTACATACATTATTNATAACAAACGCAAGAATCTTTAAGGAGTTACAGAATATGGCGGTAAGAACAAGAAAAAAGAGGGAAACATTCGAAGAAGTATTTACAGAAGCCGGAATAATTCCTGAATGGATGGAGCGAGGATTCAAGAAAGGCATTGTACAGGGCCGCGAGGAGGGCCTTGAACAAGCAAGCATGCAAATCGCGAAAAACCTGATTACAGAAGGTTCTTCACATGAGTTTATTCATAAGATCACAGGTCTAAGTCTTGATGTTATTAAAAACCTTGACAGTTAATCTCTATTTTTTATTCACGCGTAACATACCGTAATGATTTACGGAGTAGATCAATTTCCCGATTATAAGAAACTCAGTCTTTCTGACGCTTTCATGAATATTAAAGGATTAGAATCAATTGAGTCATTGGAACTGGCAGCGCATGTCTATAACATTAATCATGGCCGCAATCCTCAGATGCTTGAAAGAAGCAGAAATCTCGACGGTTACAGCATCTTTATCGCAAAGATATAGGTTAATTTATGGATAACCGTAATTTTACCCTTTCAATCATATTTTTAAAAACATCGCTTTCTTTCCTGATAATACGGATAAACGGATTATCGTCAGGCTTGCCAAGAACTTGCTCCATTTCCGCCTGATTGCGGAAAGTGGCTTTTTTATAGCGGTTGTGGTAGTCTTTCTCCCTGCTGTCGTATATTTGCGTTTCCATATGACGGCGTATTTCAAGGACTGCGTCAAGTTCGCTCTTGAGCAATGAAGCGCTAATTGTAACATTATCCGTCAGGAATTTAAGGACTTCCCATGCGTGGCGGCATTTATCGAGAGGGTATTCTTCATCCCAAAGATCATATACATGGTGGATTTCATCCCAGCTTGCGTACTTTCTCTCTCCGATTTCTTTTCTTAACTTATCTACACGAAAAGCGGGAACTATCTGACCGCCTGAGTTAACCCAGTCTTTTACCCTGTTTTGAGAGTCTTTGTTGTAAGACCGCATGCCGGAAACCTGCGTTTTATCATCAGCTTCAGTATTCAACAAATCGCACAAGCAGCGGAAATCAAGTTCGGGGCGCTCGTCAAAAAATGAAGCAATGGTTTTTACCGCGTAGTAGCGCAGCATTTGACGGTAGGCGGCAATTGCCTCATACGGTTTAATTATCACCTGTCCGCGATTGCTGTTTTCAAACTGGTGGCAGTGAATCAGCCGTACTGCGGAGTAATTAATATTTGTCATATCCATCGGCGAAAAGCCTGATTCGCAAAGCCATCCGTCAATAAAGGAAAGAGCAACCATAATTTCTTCTGCGGTATCAGGCGCAAGGTAATCAGATTCTATCTTCTGGATTTTAATCTTTCGTCTGTCGCGGTTTTTGGTTTTCCATGAATTGCGTTCAAGCGCGTAAAGGTTGTGCATCCAAAAATAGGCAGGCATTACTTCCAGCCGGTTTTTATGGACATTGTTATTTACAAGAGAAAAAGGAAGCGGGATATTCAGTTCCGACGGATATTCGCCTTTGGCGATAATTACAAACGAGGCGAATGTGCTTGAGTGCTTCAGGCTGACAGCCAGTCCCGGCCAAAAACCGCGTTTTGCGCGAATCTCTCCGTCATTTGCGCGGCTGTTGTGGTTGCTGCCGATGGTCGCCGCTGCTGCCATATTTGACATTCCCTGAATCAGGCTCGCGATTAAAAATGAATTGTTATGATGCTGCTCATGCACGGGAAAAATCAGATTATTTAATATCTCGCAGCACGACACGGTTGAATTATCACCTAACACCGAGTGGATCAGGCGCGCCCCGTACTTTAAATTGCAGTTTCTTCCCATGACAAAACGCACAGCCTTGGATCCGTAGAATGCGTTGCAGCCGTACCCTACAATGCCGTTCACCATTTCAACGCCTTCTCCGATTTGCGTCGGTTCATCTTCTGATGACAACATTGTAATATTTTTGAGCTTATTGGCTCCTTTAATGTAAGCGCAGTCTCCTATTAACGCATCCTTAATAATCGCGCTGCTTTTAATTACCGCGCCGCTGCCGATTATCCCGTAACTGCCCCGGTATGCGCCTTCGGCGCTGCCGGCTGGACAGGTAACCTGCCCGTATTGTTTCTGGGTAATTTTAAACAAATTGTCTGTAAGGGCGGTGTCATCCCGGTAGGCAGCCCAAAGAAAAGCGTCAGCGGCTATCATGCTTTCAAACGGCAGAATGGATCGTCCGCCTGCTTCATTCATTACATCAATCCAAACGCGCACCTCTTCGTCTTCACCGTCCTTAACGGCGCCGTTTCCGAACTTAGCATGGTTTGTCGTTTGCAATTCATTTACTTCGGAAAGAATAACATTATTCCCGATGATGTAGTGTGAAATGTACGCGCAATTTTGTACAGCGGTATTATCACCGATATCGCACGATATGATTGTGCTGCTGCGGATTCCCGCAGGAACACAGAAATCATGATGCTTTAAAACAACATTTTGCAAAGAGCCGATGCGGATAAGCCCGTAAAAATTGGAATCGCGTACAAGAGAAGGTTCAAAAGGATCGCTTACAAGGAAAATATCCCAATTGGAGCAATTATTCCTGTTATTGATTAATGTTTCTTTTTCGGCAGGCTTCAGTTTACGCCAGTTATCAGGCTTTTTAGAAAAATATTTTGCCTGCTGGATATTACGGAGCCAATATTCGTCAGATCCTGCCGGAAGATATTCTGCCGGAATAAAGTCATAACCATAACGCTCAATCGGTAAAATGCTGTTTGCTTTCAAGGCGCTTTTGCTCTTCTAAATCTTACATTCTCGATATCATAACTGAAAAGCTCGCGGAGATCATTAAGGCCGAGAGCCATAAGTGCCATGCGGTCTATTCCGATACCCCACGCAGCGACAGGCACATTTACTCCAAGGCTTTTTGTTACTTCAGGACGGAAAATGCCTGAACCGCCAAGCTCAAACCAGCCAAGAACCGGATGTTTTATATGCACTTCTATCGACGGTTCCGTAAACGGAAAATAACCTGGTACATATTTAACATCTTTTGCGCCTGCGACTTCCACGGCGAACATCTCCAGCATTCCCAAAAGAGTGCGGAGGTTTACGTTTTCACCTAATACAATGCCTTCGGTCTGATAAAAGTCCGGCAGGTGAGTAGCGTCTACCTGGTCATAGCGGAAGCAGCGAGCAATGCCAAAATACTTGCCGGGAATTTTCGCAGTTGGAAGCTGTTTTGCTGATAACACTGTTCCCTGTGAACGCAGAATAAGCCGTTTTGTAAAATCGCGGTTAAAGCTGTAATTCCAGCCGCGGCTCCCTGTTGACCCTCCGTTTTCATGAGCGGACGCAACATTAGAAAGCCACGGTTCGTCAATAGATTTTGCCCGCGCTACTCCGTCCCTGTTTGACGGATCTGCTATACTATATGCGTCATGAATGTCGCGGGCAGAATGGAACTGCGGCATAAAAAGAGCGTCCGAGTTCCAAAACTCGGTTTCAACTAACGGTCCGTCAAATTCTTCAAACCCCAATGAAGCAAGTTTATCTTTCACATTTTCAAGGAATTTAGCGTAAGGATTGGTCCTGCCAGGAGTCAAGCGTACAGGCGGCGTTTTTACATTGTAGGAACGGAAAGTTTTTTCTTTCCAGCTGCCGTCTTCAAGCATTGCCTGAGTCAGAACTCCGACTTCATCTCCTGTAATCCCTGCTGTTTTGAGAGCTTGCGCGGCTTCAGCCGCCGGTACGGATCCGTCTTCGGCGGCAGTAAAGCCAAAAAAGACTGTTTCCCTGTCTATCTGGCGGAACGGCGAATCTGACGCTCCCCTTTTTTTAGAAATGCCGGACATAATACTTTTTTCTGCCGTATTAAGGGCTGCTTCGGAAATCATTCCGCCGATTCCCTTCTCCAGTAATCCTCGAAGAACAGAAAAATGATCTCCTTCCGGTTCTTTAGACAGGATCACATTTTTATCCGCATTCAATGACAATATACCGATTTTTGAAAGATTGCCGAAAGCGCTGCCGATGTCCTTATTTTCAATACCAAGAGATTTTGATATATCAGGCATTTTAATTTTACCGGATTGTTCCTTTACCAGTCTGATAATACGCTCTTCAGGACAGCCTTTTTTATGCCACTCACGGCCGAAATCGGTTATTTCGTATAAAACAGCCGTTTCCCGCCGCAATTCACTGACAAGGCCTTTACCCAAAAGCCATGAAAGCGCCTGATTTCCGTTTCCAGGTTTGAACCCCAAATCTTTTTCAACTTTCTCAATCGTAAGCTCATCACCTTTTACATATGCAAGAAGTATCCGCACTTCAAGAGGATGAAGGTTTTTAACAATATTCATGATATCAACTGACATAATAACCTCTATTGAGATTTGTGTAATAAGGATATCTTAGAAACTAACAGCATTTATTAATATGATCAATAGATAAAAACTGCTTGTCTTCATGTTATGCAATCTTTATATATAGTTTATTTTGTTGATTCCGCCCCAGTGTTATATTATAATGTAAACTTGTATACTGTTTCATACAATACAGCAGGAAAAATTGACAGCAGAGTCGGAGTATAAAACATGAAAAAGCAAGATTTTTTTTTAAGAACAAAAGCGAGAGCAATTTTATACATAATTATTCCAGTTGTTATCAGTTTTACAATAATTTATATAATTCTTTTTTTATCTTTATTTAATTTACAGCAGAATAAAGTCAGGGCAGAATTTCAAAATATCGCAGGAAAACATACAAGCACTTTTGATAATAAAATTAACAATGCCATTGATTACTTAAGATTTGTTGTAAGCGTTCTGGAATTTCAAATAAAAGAAGGTACAACCGACAGAGCGGTACTGCAAAGAATGCTATACAGCATTTTTGAAAACCATCCCAATATCGACGGTTCAAGCATTTATTTTGAGCCGAATATGTATGACGGCAGAGATGCCGATTTTACCGGAACCAACTATGGAACAAATCTGTCAGGCAGAATCTGTTATTATTATTACCACAGCAATGACGGGATTATATACAAGCCTGAAGCTCTTGAAAACGACATAGAATTTTCAAAACCCCACTATACAGACGTAAAAACATTAAATGTACCTATTTACACAAACCCGGAAATATTTGAAATAGACGGAAATGAAATCTCCATGTTTATAATCGTATACCCAATACGCAACAGCAATAATGAATTTATCGGGGCGATTACCGCCGACATATATCTTGAAGAATTCTATGCTCAGCTTCAATCGGAAAAAATATTCGAAACAGGCTATATTATTATCACCAATGACAGGGAAGTCGTAATTTACAGCCCAAGGTACGAAGATATCGGCAGAACACGGGAAGAGGCAGGGCTTAACCGCGCGGTACCAATTCGTCCGAATACCGCTGTTAATGTACAGGATGAAGAAACCGAAGTAGTCTTTGTAAAATCGGTTTTTGATAATAAAAATACCCTTTTGTCAAGAAAAACAATACACATCCATGAATTAAACGGTCATTTTTATTTCTCCGTTGCAGCTCCGCTGTCAGAAATAAACGCAAACGAAATCGGACTGGCTTTCGGCATTACATCCATCAGTGTAATTATTCTTATCCTGGTAACAATGATTCTGTACTTTATAATTGACAAACTGACAAAACCGTTAGGTGATATTTCAAAATTTGCAGAAAACATTGCGCAGGGCAATTACAGCATCAGGCTAAACGCCAATTATCGGGATGAATTTGCTGTTCTGAAAGATACATTGAACTTTATGTCTGAGCGTATTGAACAGCACATGGAAGATTCAAAAAGATCCCAGAATGTTCTAAAAAACATACTGAACGGCATTGACACGTTTGTTTATGTTTCTGTTCCCGATACAGGAGAACTCCTCTTTATTAACGAACAGCTGAAGAAACTGTTTAATATCACAAATGATGATTATATCGGACAACGTTGTTATAAATTATTCAGGAATTTAGATAACATATGCGAAAACTGCCCCTGTTGTGAACTGGATAAGGATCCAGATAAAACTCTTGTATGGGAGGAACATGATTCTATTGTAAACAGGGATATCCGTCATGCTGATCGGTATATTAACTGGCCAGGCGGTATTAAAGCACACCTTCAATACTCAATTGACATTACGGATATTAAGAGGATTACAGCGGAAAAAATAAAAGCTGAAAATGAAGCTGTGGATTTGGCGCGTGAAAAAAACCAAGCGGAAGAAACATCCCGTATGAAGTCTATATTCCTCGCGAGCATGAGCCATGAAATAAGAACCCCCATGCACGGGATTATCGGCTTTTCCGAGCTTGCCTTGGATGATGATGTGCCGATAAAAACAAGAAGCTATCTGTCAAAAATTAAAACAAGCGCTGAAAGTCTGTTAATGATTATTAACGACATTCTTGATGTATCAAAAATTGAAGCCAGAAAAATGGAACTTGAAAGAATTCCGTTTGACGTCAGCGAAGTTTTTAAACTGTGCCGTATAATTGCCTCTCCCAAAGCCCGTGAGAAAGGCCTGACGCTTTTTTGCTATGCCGAACCGTCTGTCGGCAGAATGATGCTGGGTGATCCGACAAGACTGCGCCAGATACTGCTCAACCTGCTTTCAAATGCGATAAAATTTACAAATAACGGCATGGTAAAACTGCTGTCCGCCATTACAGAAAAAACAAATGATTATGTTATTATGCATTTCGAAGTAAAAGACAGCGGCATTGGAATGACCGAAGAACAGAAAAAACATATCTTCCAGCCGTTTACGCAGGCGGACAGCAGCACAACACGTAAATTCGGCGGAACAGGGCTTGGCCTTACAATTTCAAAAAGTTTTATTGAATTAATGGGCGGCACGCTCGAAGTTGAAAGTAATTTTGGACTTGGCAGTAAGTTCAGTTTTGATATTAAATTTGATACGGTTGATAAAAGCATCGAAATTTCACAAATCCCCGCCGTAGTGAACCTTGATGAAAAACCGTTATTTGAAGGAGATGTTCTTGTTTGTGAAGACAATCACCTGAACCAAATGGTTATAAGCGATCATCTTTCAAAGGTTGGATTAAATACCTTAATTGCGGCAAACGGGAAGATAGGCGTAAATTACATTCGTAAAAGGATTGAAAATAATGAGAAACCCTTTGTATTAATATTCATGGATATCCACATGCCGGAAATGGACGGCCTGGAAGCTGCAAAAAAAATAATGGAAATGGGCTGTAAGACGCCGATTGTCGCATTGACCGCAAATATTATGACTACCGATAAAGAAACATATTTTAAATCTGGAATGTGCGACTGTCTGCCAAAACCTTTTGTAGCGCATGATTTATGGATTTGCCTTTTAAAATTTATAAAGCCTGTCAGCATGCTGCCGATAAAACAAGAAATTGATTATACCGAAGAAGAAGAACAGAATATGGAACTGATAACGGCATTTATAAAAAGCAATCAGTCTACGATAAGCGATATAAAAACCGCTGTTAATACAGGAGATATAAAGCTCGCGCACAGGCTGGCCCATACATTAAAAGGCGTGGCAGGATTAGTCGGCAGGATTGAGCTTGCAGATGCCGCTCAAATTGTTGAACATTCTCTTTCTGCAGATAAAACAGAATCCATTGGAGAAAAAATAAAAAATTTAGAAATAGAACTAAACACTGCTATATCCGAATTTATGCCGATCATGGATAATTACATGGGTAAAGTTGTGGAGAAACAAACAGAAGATTTTTATGAAAAAGAAAAATCTCTGGAACTGCTTGAAAACCTTGATTCATATCTCGAATCCGACAGTATAGACAGCTTGGATTTTATTAACGATTTGAGAATGATTCCGGGAACAGAGCAACTGGCTTCCCAGGTAGAGAACATGAAGTTTAAACAGGCAAGGGAAACACTTAAAGAAATTAAGCGAAAAATCACTGATATGAATCAAACGGAGACAGGGAATGAATTGCCATAAGAGGATTCTCATTATTGATGATGAGAAAATGAACATTATGGCATTGGCTCATTACTTAAAACCTCAGTATGAAATCATAGTTGCGACAGAAGGCAATTCGGGAATCGAAGCCGCCGTTAAACATATACCGGATTTGATATTGCTTGATATAATAATGCCTGGATTAAACGGTTTTGATGTTATTACAAAACTGAAAGAGAGAAACGAAACAGGGAAAATTCCGGTTATTTTTATTACAGGATTAAACAACATCGAAGACGAAGAAAAAGGCTTGCTGCAGGGTGCCGCAGATTATATAGTAAAGCCGTTTAATAAAACAATTATAAAAAAGAAGATTGAAACACAATTAAAAATAATCGAATATGAGCGTACGATAGAACAATTAAACAAACTTTTAAATAGTCAGACAATGAATTAATATGGATTTTTCATCTTGGCTGCAGAGATTAACATAAAATTATCAAAATTTATAACGAATTTCCTTGACCCAAACTGAATTATTATGTATTTTAGTCTTATAGGTGAGGAAATTCCCATAAATGTAAGTATATATCTAAAAAATAGCAAATTCTTACAGAGCGTAATGTCGCTGATAAAAAAAGACCGTCACCGTAAAGATTATATTTGGAAGAAGTAATGTCAAAAAAAGAGACTCAAACTGAACAACCGGAAAATTTGCAGGATGGATACTCGGGTATGGCTGGCGAGAACACAGCAGAAATGTCTTTAGGCGATAAATGTAATGCAGAAGCCTGTGAACAATGTCAGCAGGATTCCAAAAATGAGCCAGCAACATCTGAACAAAAAATTACGGATTTAGAAGCCCAACTAGCGGAAATACGAGATCAACTGCTGCGAAAAGCGGCGGAATTCGAAAACTTTAGAAAGCGTATGAATCAAGAAAAGCAAAACTCAATTGAATACGCCAATCAAAGCCTTCTTTCTGACATTATCCCAATAATTGACGACTTTGAACGTGCAATCCAGGCTGGAGTGAATTCGACTGATTATACTGGTCTGCTTGAAGGCATTAAAATGATTGAAAAACGCCTTACAGTACAGCTGGAAGCCAAGTGGGGTTTGAAACGCTATGACTCTGCAGGGGAGCTCTTTGATCCGAATTTACACGAAGCTCTTATGATGGAGAAGTCTCCAGATGTAACAGAAGCTACAGTAAAAGAAGATTTGTTTAAGGGCTATTTATTAAAGGACAGAGTAATTAGAGCGGCAAAAGTAAAAGTACTAATGCCTGAAACAAATAACTAATATTCATATAAGGAGTAAAGAAATGGGAAAAATAATCGGTATTGACCTGGGAACAACGAACTCTTGTGTGTCGGTTCTTGAAGGCGGAGAACCTATCGTCATTCAGAGTTCAGAAGGAGGACGAACTACCCCTTCCATTGTCGGTTTTACGAGCAAAGGCGAACGGATTGTCGGCGCGCCTGCAAAGAATCAAATGATCACAAACCCGGAAAATACAATATATTCCATTAAACGTTTTATGGGACGAAAATATTCGGAAGTAACTAACGAAATGACGCTTGTCCCATATCGTATAACAGAACAAGGCAATGATGTCCGCGTAGATATTGACGGGAAAAAATATTCACCGCAGGAAATCTCCGCGTTTGTTCTTCAGAAAATGAAGAAAACTGCGGAAGATTATCTCGGCGAACCTGTAACAGAAGCTGTCATTACAGTTCCCGCATATTTTAACGATGCGCAGCGTCAAGCGACAAAAGATGCCGGTAAAATCGCTGGCCTTGATGTAAAACGTATTATTAATGAGCCAACCGCAGCCTCGCTTGCCTTTGGTTTTAATAAAGATTCTAAAAAAGACAAAATCATCGCCGTTTATGATCTTGGCGGAGGTACTTTTGACGTCTCCATTCTTGAATTGGGCGATGGCGTTTTTGAAGTTAAGGCAACCAATGGAGACACACACCTTGGAGGCGATGATTTTGATCGCCGTATCATGGAATGGCTCATCGCGGAATTCAAGAGGGATACAGGCATCGATCTCGGTCAGGATCGCATGGCCCTCCAGCGTCTGCGTGAAGCGTCTGAGAAGGCAAAAATCGAGTTGTCTTCGATGCAGACAACAGAAATCAATCTGCCCTTTATAACTGCCGACCAGAGCGGCCCAAAACACCTTCAAAAATCCCTGACAAGGGCCAAGTTTGAGCAAATGGTAGAAGACCTTCTTAACCGTTCTAAAGATCCATGTAAAAAAGCGCTTACGGACGCTGGATTAAGCGCAGATCAAATTGATGAAGTTATTCTTGTAGGCGGATCAACCCGTATTCCGGCAGTTCAGCAAATTGTAAAAGACTTGTTTAAGAAAGAACCAAACAAGGGAGTTAATCCGGACGAAGCAGTCGCAGTAGGAGCGGCAATTCAGGGCGGTATCCTGGGGGGAGACGTAAAGGACGTTCTTCTATTGGATGTTACTCCTCTTTCACTCGGCATTGAAACACTCGGCGGGGTTATGACAAAACTAATAACGCGAAATACAACAATCCCGACCCGTAAAAGTCAAATCTTCTCAACTGCGGCAGACGGCCAGACCGCAGTCTCTATTCACGTCCTTCAGGGTGAACGTGAAATGTCAGTTCAAAACAGAACACTCGGCCGCTTTGATCTTGTCGGCATACCTCCTGCGCCGCGCGGAGTTCCGCAGATTGAAGTAACTTTTGATATTGACGCTAACGGCATTGTACATGTCAGCGCTAAAGACCTTGGCACCGGCAAAGAACAGAAAATCCGCATTGAGAGCTCAAGCGGTTTAAGCGATTCAGATATTGACCGAATGGTAAAAGAAGCGGAACTCCACGCTGAAGAAGATAAAAGAGAGCGTGAAAGAGCAGAAGTACGCAATGAAGCAGACTCGATGATATACAGCACTGAGAAGAACATTAAAGACATTGGCGATAAAATAAGCGCTGAAGATAAATCCAAAACCGAAGAGGCCATCGCTGATTTACGCAGGGCGCTGGAAGGCAGTGACAATCAGGTTATAAAAGATAAAACTGAGGCTCTCAAGCAGATATCATACAAAATTGCGGAAGAACTCTATAAACAACAGGCGGCTTCGGGACAACAGCCAGGCCAGGGCCCTGATATGGGAGGCTTTCAGGGCGGACAAGGTACTAACACAGGAACAGGCCCTGACATGGGAAATAACAATAACACAAAGAGCGCCGAAGACGCAGACTACGAAGTGGTAGATGACAAATAATGGCAAAACGTGATTATTACGAAGTTCTCGGTGTTGAAAAAAATTCATCAAAGGATGATATAAAAAAAGCATACAGAAAACTTGCTCTTCAATACCATCCTGATAAGAACCCCGGTAATAAACAAGCTGAGGAGAAATTTAAAGAAGCAACTGAAGCATATGATGTTCTCGCCGATGACCAGAAAAAGTCAGCCTATGATCAATTCGGTTTTGCCGGTGTTGAAGGCATGGGCGGCAGTTCTGACTTCAGTAATTTCCGCGGTTTTGAAGATATTTTCGGAGAAGGCGGGCTTGGAAATATATTCGATAGCTTTTTTGGCGGCGGTTTTGGCAGAAGCACAAGAGGCGGCTCTAACGGCGTAAGGCAGGGAGCAAACCTTCGCTATGATGTCGAAATCCCTTTTAAAGACGCAATATTCGGAACAAAAATAGAAATTCAATATTCACATAATGAATCATGCAAGACATGCAAGGGTGCAGGTACTACAGACGGCTCTGGAAAAAAAACCTGTCCTACCTGCCGCGGTTCAGGGCAAGTCAGGCACAGCCAGGGATTTTTCTCGGTAGCAACAACATGCCATCAATGCCATGGCGAAGGCTCAATAATCGAAAGACCATGCAATGATTGCGGCGGCTCGGGAACACAGAAAAAACGGCAGAAAATAATGGTGACTATCCCTGCGGGAGTTGAAAACGGTAAGCGCGTTGTAATTCCCAAACAAGGCGATATAGGTCCAAACGGCGGACCGGCAGGTGATTTATATGTATTTATAAGGGTTAAACCGCATGAATACTTTGAGCGCCAGAGTTATGACCTTTACTGCGCTGTTCCGATTTCAGTCAGTCAGGCATCGCTTGGAGCAGATATTCATGTAACAACATTGGATAATAAAACAATAAAGGTAAAGGTACCTGCCGGTATTCAGAACGGAAAAATGCTTCGTATCCGAGATGAAGGCGTTCCAATGGGAAACCAGAGAGGCAATCTTTATATCAAACTAATGGTGCAAATCCCAGAAAGACTATCACGGCGCGGAAAGGAACTGCTTGAAGAACTGGCGAGAATTGAAGGACAAAATGACAACCCAAAGCCAATCCCGCTTTCGCAGCTTGCAGATACACAGTAGAATAACAGAATTTTAGTACTCAACCCAACAAAAAAGTTAGCTAAATAAAACTAAATGCACTATATTTTTAAGATAGGGGAAAGTACTGTTTACCTGGAGATAAACAATGAGAAGATATTACTTATGTTTTATACTGTTGCTTATCTGCGGAAATGTTTACAGTCAGATTAACACCCAATTAATTTATCGTGAAGAAATTACATATAATGAGCCGAGATTATCAATTTTGGCAGCAATCGAAAACAATACAATAAGAAATTATATATTAAGCAATGAGCTCTTTAATGCTCCTTATTTCCGGATAGAACTGACAGAACATAACCTGAATAATTTCAGGGAAGCCCTGATAAAATACTTTGAATGGGAAGCGCTGGCGGCAGAAAATAATCTGGACAGTTTTACAAGAAATATCCCCGTTACTGTAAAATCAAATAACATAACATGGTCATGGACAAATGTCAGGCATATAACAAGTCAGAATATTATGAATATATCATTTCAATTCGACTGGAACCCGTCCCGAAGAGAAGCATACAGGGCATTATTACATATCGGTTCAAATACATTACAACCGCAAAGACCTGCGTCTTCTTTCACATTAAATAAAAACGGAATGAACCATGAAGCCGTTTATCAGCTTCTTGAAAACATAACTGAAGAAAAAATCACTAATGTTTTAGAACAGTACCAAAAAGAAGATTATGAAAAAGAAAGGCAGAAAGAATTAATAAGGGAATTATTCTGGTAAGCGGCAGGTTTTTACTTTTTCCTGCCTTTTGCATTAGTCTCACTCTTTTTCCTGCCAGGTTTAGATGTCAGGGTATTAAGGAGTGTGTCAAACCGGTAATTTGACTTAGCTTTTGCCTTCATTAATACATCATACGTTCCGGTAATACAATTGTATTTTTCATCCATAGGGATTCCCAACGTCCAGTCTATCATGAAAAAACAGGCTGTATAGAAAAGCGCGTCTTCGAATCCTTCTTTGTTGAACCATACAGCATCATCAAACAGGTTAATCCCCAAAATACGCTTAAAATCATCATTGTTATAATTTTTTTCGATGACCATTGCGGCAAACGCTGCCGGATCGCCTGAATTATACTGTTTCCATACAGCTGCAAGCTGCGGCGCTTTCCTGTCAGAATGGCTGACAGCGCGGCTAAGCACTGCTCTGATAATATCTGTTATTCGCCGTGCTTCTAAATCCGACGCGCCACAGCCGCAGAAAATATCCTTAAGCTTCCTTCCCATGTCCCAGTGATCAAAAGCAAGAGCGGCAGCCTGCCGTCCGTTTGCTTCTTTTCCGATTAGCGGCAGAAGAAGAGAAAGAACACCGTAACTTAAAATGACCTTGTAAAAAAGCGGCCCGGAAAAGAGTGTTAGGCATTTATTATTAAAATTGGACGCAATTTCTTCAGGGCTTGCTATAATACCTATTGCCGCAGCGCCGTTTATGCCGATGCCAGACCCCGATAATGAATTGAGTAATGTATCCCTGAATAATTTTATATTCGTTAATATTGTTTTAAACTCATTCCGGATTATATCATTATTAACAGCGGTAAATTTTACATTCGCGCCTTTTTTATCCTTAACAGCCCATGCATCATAGGTACCTGCGCCGGATATGAATTGGGACGCAGTATTAATAAATACTGCAACAGGTTCCTTAAACAGGCTGTCAGCAGATTCTTCAAATGAAGCGCTGCACAAAAGGCTATCCATCGCGGCGGTAATCTCTGGTTTAAAAAGCTCTGTAAAACGATAGTAAAGTTCGCCAAGGAAAATATCCTTAATTGCCGAATCAGGATCAAGTACGCCGCTTCCGTTAAGATCATGGTTAAGCCTTGCCCAGCGGCCTTTTGCATTATCTTCAACCTCATATACATCAATAAAGACCTGCGTTTCGTATCCTTTAAGGCCGACAAAAAATCCGTTCTCGCTGATTGCTTTGGAAGAACGCACATACCACAGGTTCGATTTCTGCTCACGCAGAAGGGTAAAATACTGGTCTTCGCCATGCAGCGCAAGAGCCTCGCTGAGACTGTCTCTTCTGGTGCTGCCGTTACAGGGAATAGCCGGATCACTTGTTTTGATCCAGCCGGCTGTTTCATAGTAGGAATTATTGTAAAAAATTAATACCTTTTCTTCATATCCGTTTATCCAGGCCCGGTTTGAATAGGCAAAAACATTTTCATTTACAGAACCTTCGCCGCAATAAAGGTCATAAATCCTGAACTGGGCGCTGCCTGAAAATAGTGATCGCCGTTTCATGAGCGGAAATATTTCGCGTTCATGGCGATCTACAAGATAGCCATCGGGGGTTTCATCGCGGTAGGAACGGCGGTATTCCATTCCGTATTTTTCTTCAAAGCCTTCAATTTGCCCGTGACCAAACATCGGTAAACCGGGCATTGTTACAAGTAATGTGCAAATACCGAAATATTTATCGCCCTTGCCGAACTGCGCGACTGCGGTATCTTCGTCGGGGTTATTCATAAAATTGACAAAGCGTTTGAGTATTTCAGGATCGAATTCCATTGTATTTTTGATGGTCGCGCGGTACTTGTCATTTTCCTCATTTTTAAGCATGTTCATGAACGCTGAATTATAAACACGGTGCATACCCAGAGTGCGGACAAAGTAGCCTTCCATCATCCAGAAAGCTTCTGCAAGCAATAAGGTGTTAGGCGCTTCCGCTGCGCATCTGTCAACGACCTCACGCCAGAATTCATTTGGGATGCGGCTGTTAAATTCATCGGTAGTAATAGAATGCTCCGCGCGGCTTGCAATTGCTCCGCCTGTGCCAGGCGAGGGATACCAGAGCCGCTGAATGTGCCGTTTCGCGAGAGTCATTGCCGCGTCAAAGCGGACAATTGAGAACTGCTGGCAAACACCGATAATTGTGCGGATTACAGCTTCCCGCGCTTCAGGATTAAGAAAGTCTATCTGAGCAGTATCATTCCACGGCATGGACGTGCCGTCATTACCATGGTAGATGTAGCGTGTTTCTCCCGTTCGGTTATCGATACGTTTAAACACAACAGCGGCGTCACTCCGTGAAAAATAATGTTCCTCAATCTGAACTGTAATGTCATCGCGTCCTGACAGGTTCCCGCAGTTATAATTATAGGTCGGGAAGGGCGGATAAGGCAGCTGAAGGAAACGGTCAGGGTGTTCATTAATCCAGCGGCTGTCGATACCCGTGTGATTGGGAACCATATCGGAACCAAGCCGTATTCCGCGCCGCATACAGCGCTCCCTAAGGCTTACAAGAGCGCCCCATCCGCCAAGTTCGCCTGCGATATCGTAATCATATAAACTATACGCAGAAGCCGCAGCTTCTGGATTGCCTGTCCATTGTTTAATCGTCTTGCTCGCATGGCTTCTCTCCCATGTACCGATAAGCCAAAGCCCCGTAAAACCCCGTCTTGCAAGCTCATCAAGCGCTTCATCCGGGATTTGATCAAGGCGGGTAATTTCCCTGCCGTATTTTTGGGAAAGTTGAAATAGCCAGACAAGCGTGCTTTTTGCCATCAGCACTGTTCTTGGCATCCAGTCCTGATCGGGACTGAAGCGCTCATATTCATCAAGACCGGCAAAAGTCATTACTTCGCTGGGGCCGGGACCAAAAAACCCCGGTTTGTTTTCTTCGCTGATTACATCGAGACTCATTAAAAGGCGGGCCATGAATTTTGAAATAAGAAGGCCCCAGTGTTTACGCATATACTCAAGCTGTCCCAAAAGTGAATCGGGAAATGCCAGGGCAGGGGCGCGAAGGAAATCCCATAGATTTAAACCGTCAGGGCCGAAGACAGGCATTTCCTTTAGATGCGCTTTTAATTCTTCCATAGCGTCAGGGTAAATTGTTTTACTGGACAGATCCTTATCATCAAATAAAAAAATAAAAGGTTTAAAAGCCGGATTAAGGTTTGCGAGTGAAAGAAGCATGGTTTCTTCGATGGAAAGAGCGCGGCAGCTTTCGCCGTCTTCCCTGCTCATTAAATACTGTTCAACATTTTTTTCACCCTTATACACGGAACGCGGAGGAAACAGCCTGGAAAATGTCTTTAATAACCCCTCGGTTTTATATCCGCCAAGATTGGTTTCCAGTCTGTCCAGAGCGGTTTCAAAAACATCGGGCTGGACTTCCTCACGGTAAATGGAAACAACATAGTGAAGGATTTCATCGATTAGCCCCATGGCATAGAGTTGCCCGGCTTTTATATAATTCTCTGGATGGGCGGGATCCATTCGTCTGTTGAATTTTACAGTAAGCTCCCTGCACTGTTTAAGGTCGGCGAATACAACATTTCCGGTCAATGAAAACAGGCTGTCATCTAAACCATGCTCTAAACGGACATCTTTGTTTATATGAAATTCCATGCGAACTTTACGATTCTTTGCCCACTGTGTTGAATCCTTCTCCAGCATGCTGAGCTTTATTTTAAATTTATGGAATCTCATGGAACTCTCCTTACACCGTGAGGCTACCTCATTATATAGTAGAAACACAAAAGGTGACAGAAAAAAATCACATATCTATCAACGAGCCGCGTCAATGCTTGGCGGGCAATCGCGTCAAGCATTGACGAGATTGGCCTTGCGGCGTCATGTGTTTTGCCGAAAAGGCAATGCGGAAACGGATACCGTATAGAAGAATGTTTATTTTTCCAACATTTTTATCCAGTCTCTATATCCATATAAAAACCGAATTATTTCAATTTGTTTTTCATTTACCACAAAAAACATCAAATAATTATTAACAATTGAGAACCTATAACCCTTTGATGCCAGATATTCATCCCTGATAATGCTATATAAATAAATATTATCAATATGTTGATATATTGTCAATTAGTAACAGTATCACCAAGTTTAATGTTATATTTACAGTAAAGGAATATTTAATGAAAACAAAAATTATTTTAATCACAATTCTTGCTCTGGTTGTCATTTCAGGATGCAGCCGCGGATATAATGAAAAGCTGTCATATGCATATAGCGGCGGAGCTCTGGCTTCTGCTGGCTATTCCACAGCAGACGGTTTCAATGATTCAAGCGCGCAAATGATGAGAACAAAAGAAATCTCGGAGTCAATGGATATAAATATATATGGGCAGGATAATGAGAGTTCTGAATTCACAGCGCTAAGTGAAACAGAACGAAAGCTGATAAAAAGAGCCAATGTAAGAATGAGGGTCGATAATTTGGAAACAGCGGATTTATCTGTTACCGGATTATTAAGAAAGTATAATGGATATACCGCATTTACAGAAACAGACGAATATTCCCGTTATTATACTTTGCGTATTCCGTCAAATCTATATGATATATTTCTCTCCGAGTTGAATGGAATTGGAAGGCTTATCCGCAGTTCGGAAACTACAGAAGATGTGACAATCCGCTATTATGACCTTGAAGGGCAGCTTGAATCAAAGAGGGAATTGTTAAAAACATTTCAATCATATCTGGAAAGAGCAAGAACAATGGAAGAGATACTGGCTGTCGAATACCGCATAGCGGATTTACAAAGAGAAATTGAATTTACCGGAACTCAGCTTCGAGACCTTTCAAACAGGATTGATTACGTGACTATTGATCTGTACCTGCAAGGGCCCGTTCCGGCAGGGACAAACAGGGAAGAATCCTTTAGCGATCGGATAAGAAATCTATTCGGCGGATTCGGCAGCTTTTTATCGGCAGCGGCAGTATTTTTACTTGGCTTTGTTATATATGGGATTCCTGTCCTCGCTGTTATAATTTTCCTTGCCTGGCTGTTATTCGGGAAAGCAGGTCTTCTGAAAAAGCTTTGGAGATTTGTAATGGTAAAAACGCCGAAGGATCAAAGCTGAATAATTTATGAACAATGCTTTACTTAAGCAATCTATCCGAATATACGCTGAAGCTTCTTTCTCGCGTTCAAGAGGGCCTGGCGGACAGAATGTTAACAAGGTAAACTCCAAGGTAACATTAAAGCTGCGTTTGAACGAATTGGCAGGGCTTTCAGAAACAGAACTGGAACGGGTAAAGCTGCTCCTTGAAAACCGTATTACAGGCAGCGGCGAAATTGTAATTAGCTCCGATGAAGAGCGCTCTCAGAGGATTAACCTGGAAAGAGCATATTACCGCATGGAAGCATTAATAGCCGCTGCCGCTAAATTCCCGAAGCGCAGAAAACCGACAAAACCAGGTAAGGCAGCAAAAGAAAGAAGGCTTAATGAAAAAAGACAACAAGGGCAGAAAAAAGCTGAGAGAGCAGCTATCTTTGATTGATTACAATCGGTTTGTTTCACGTGAAACATAAAGCAGCTATGACAATAAATATATAAAATGCAGAGCTAACATACAAATAAATGTCAGACAAAAACCAATCCCTATAATTAAGTGGTAAATGTTCCTAAATTTTGAATAACTATAAAAACAAATAAATGATAAGTACAGAAACATAATTGCGAAATAGTCAAAACTAATAATCGCAGTATCCATACCTTTTAAGGCGGAAATTATAATATTCGCAATAAACAAGAGTATACAAGCAGCGGTAACTACGATTACACCCGCTGTCTGGACTTTATTAACAATACTTGCTTCGTGTTCATATCTTTCTTTTACCATTACACAATTAACCCTCTATAACTAAGTATAATACAGGAGCAAATGTTTTTTCTTATATTAATTTCATTTTTAAGGCAATAAAAAAGGAGTTTAAAAGCAACAGCGCTTTCAAACTCCTTTATAGACACATCAGGCTGGTTTATTTATTTAAACTAAACACCAGCCGAACATCACGGCCGTCATCGGTTTTTGAATAGAATTCAAGCTTCTCATTTACAACCTGCCATGCGGTTGATTTTTGCACATAGTTAAAAAAGTCGTGTTCTTTTAAGTTCTCAGGTTCAAAAAGAGCTGCCATCATGGTACTGCGCATAGGCAGTATACTGATAGTCTGGTTTTCGCCTATGGTATACGGTGCGGAGTAACGGTTTGGTGCTCCGTATCCGCTTATATTTTGCGCATCGAGGTATAAGGTGAAATAATTGTCAAGATTGATTCGGCTGGTTCGCCCGAACTGGGTATTTACTCCGTTAATGTAAACATCGGTCAAAACCCAGTCTGTATCGAATATGCTTTTATTGTTTACTGGTTCCGTATTTCCTCCTTCGCTGCTTATCCTGCTGCTTTCATTGGTTACTGTACTGCTGCTCTCATTACTGTTTTCTGTTACTGCTGTGCTGTCGCTTACACGGCTGTTTTCACTGACTTCAATACTGTCGCTTGCGCTGTTATTAATGCCGCTACTAACATCACTGTTTTTTGTACTGGCGCAGCCTAATACAATAGCCGTAATAAATAACACAAGTATAATTTTTTTCATTCTTTCCTCCTATTTTAAATTGTAATTGTTCCTGTTAATTATTTCATGTATTTTCTTCGTTTTGTATGGAATTAATTAGGGGGGTATCTGCAGTGTCAGCAGATACTTCTTTGGCAGCTTCGTCCTCTTTTACAATTCTGTCAAGTCCTATTACAAAATCAGGTTTATCAATGCTGAGTATACGGACACCCTGCGCGGCGCGTCCCATTACCCGGATATCACTGACTTTAAGCTTTATTGATTTACCCTGGCTTGTAATACACATTATATCTTCATTGTCTAAAACACTTACACAGCCGACAATATCTCCGGTTTTTTCCGTAACTGTGTATATTCTCTGACCGCCGGTACCGCGTCCGTGTGATGTAAATTCATTAAAATCAACACGTTTGCCATAACCGTATTCTGACAGAATCAGCATTTTCTCAACTTTCTCAGGCGGTAAGTTCTCATTTAAATCAACCCTGAGTAAACCTGTTAATTCATCGTTTTTGGAAAGTTTCATACCGGATATGCCTCGGGAAGAACGCCCCATCGCACGGACTTTATCCTCATTAGTGCGAAGCGCCTGCCCTCTGCGGGAGATTAGCACAACTTCATCGTTACCTTTTGTCAGAAGAGCGCTTACAAGTTTATCACCGTCATCAAGGTTAATTGCTACAATGCCTCTTGTCTTGGCGTTGACAAATTCGCTTGTTTTTACCTTTTTAACAACAGCGCATGCTGTTCCCATAAACAGGTATTCATTGTCACTGAAATCCTTAAATGAGACAATGGCGGTGATGTCTTCGTTCGGAGAAACAGTCAAAAGGCTTTTTATATGCGATCCCTTGCTGGTGCGGCTGCCTTCCGGCAATTCATGGACTTTCATCCAGTATGCTTTTCCCGCGCTTGTGATGAACAAAATATATTCGTGGGTAGAAGCGACAAAAATCTGCTCGACAAAATCATCTTCTGAAAGCTTTGCGCTCTGCATTCCCTTTCCGCCGCGCCCCTGATTCTTATACGCTGATACAGGAACTCTCTTTACATAACCCAGATTGGAAATGAGAATCATCATTTCTTCTTTTTTAATTAAATCTTCAATGTTGATATTTTCCACTTCGCCTGCGATAATTTCAGTTCTTCGTTTATCTGCGAATTTTGCTGCGATTTCCCTGGTTTCATCCTTAATAACGCCGCGAAGTTTTTTATCATCGGCAAGCAGTTCCTTATAATAGGCGATTCGGGATTTAAGCTCGGCAAGTTCCTGCTCTATTTTCTCAACTTCAAGGCTGGTAAGACGGCCCAGGCGCATTTCGACAATTGCTTCGGATTGCGCTTCAGACAGCAGAAAACGTTCTTGTAATTTAAGACGAGCTGCGGCGACATCGCGACTGGCTTTTATTATTGCGATAACCTCGTCTATATTCGCAAGCGCTATAAGCAAACCTTCAAGAATATGGGCGCGTTCTTCGGCTTTACGCAGGTCAAAACGTGTACGCCGGGTTACAACATCTACGCGGTGTTCTACAAAATGATAAACTAAATCTCTCAATGTGAGCAGCTGCGGCTTGCCGCTTACAAGCGCCAGGTTAATAATTCCAAAAGTAGTTTGAAGCTGAGTATTAGAGAAAAGCTGGTTTAGAATTACTTTAACGATTGCGCCTTTTTTTAATTCAATTACGATACGGATACCGTCACGGTCTGACTCATCGTTTGCGTTTGCAATACCGTCAATTACCTTGTCGCGTATAAGCTGGCCGATTTTTTCAAGCAGAAGCGCCTTATTTACATTATAGGGGATTTCGGTAAAGACAATTTTTTCCTTGCCCTGTTTTGAGGTTTCTATGTTAAACTTGCCGCGTACCAGCAGTTTACCTCTCCCTGTCTTATATGCCTCTTTAATACCCTTGCGTCCGAAAATGACGCCGCCTGTGGGGAAATCAGGACCTTGAACATAACGCATAAGGTCTTCATTATTTGCATCTGGATTATCGATAAGAGCGCAGACTGCGTCGCATATCTCTGTTAGGTTATGAGGAGCCATGTTGGTGGCCATACCGACGGCGATTCCGCTTGAACCGTTAATTAACAGGTTTGGAAGAGCAGATGGCAGTACAGACGGCTCAATTTCGGACTCATCAAAATTGGGAACAAAATCGACAGTTTCCTTATGCAGATCCGTAAGCATTTCATCGCCGATTTTGGAAATCTTAGCTTCGGTATAGCGCATAGCTGCCGGAGGATCATCGTCTATTGAACCAAAGTTCCCCTGACCATGTACAATCGGATAACGAAGAGAAAAGTCCTGCGCCATGCGTACAAGAGCGTCATACAGCGATAAATCCCCGTGCGGGTGATATTTACCCATTGTATCGCCGACAATACGCGCGCTTTTCTTTGTAGCGGCTCCAGGACGCAAACCCAGCTCGTCCATTGAATAAAGCAGCCTGCGATGCACTGGTTTAAGTCCGTCGCGTACATCAGGGAGAGCACGGCTTACAATTACCGACATTGCGTAATTGAGATAATCTGTCTTTACTTCATCTTCTATCGCTATTGGGATTACTTTACCTGTTGGCAGTTCGTCCGAACCTTCAGTTCGAGTTGTATCAGTTTTTGCCACTATATGTCCTTAAAATTGGAAATAAAACTAAGGCAGCCGTTCCAAAAAAGAGGCGCCGGAACAGCTTCAACTAATTATTAATAGCTCATTATAGCATTTTTATGTAATATAGTCAAAGTACAACATGTTGTAATAGCTTTGTACACCGTATTGTACCAGCCTGGTACAAAGTTTTGTACTAGCCTTGTACAAAGGGGTAGTACCAGCCTTATACAACATGTTGTACAGTTATTTATGTTTTGAACCGATTGTTCAATGCTGTTCATTAAAAAGTCTATTTTTTACCTTTTTTCCTTTCCGCTATAGTCTGGCCCAATTTTTTAAGTGATTCCTTAAAATCACCGTCTTTTATTGCTTCCAGGCCAATTGCTTGATCTTTACTTGTATTATACTGTCGTTCCTCATTAACAAAGAGCTGATCTGTTTCCATCTTCGATTCAAATATTTCCGCGGTTTTCTCCGCCTGTTGTTTGCCGCTGCTTAACATTAGGGAAATACCTGTAATGCCCAGTTCCGGAAACCGTATACGATAATCATTGAGAAGTTTACTCTGTTTTGTCTGAATAATTTGTTTCCAGCCCGGATGATCCATTTCAATTAAAAGGATACCCCTGTCAAGGTCTTTTATCCGGGAGTGATCTGCGGCTGCGGCTATTCCGTTTTTCGCTGTTATATCTGTCCAGGAATCAAAAAGTTTTGAATACCCCTGCGCTTTTTTAACAAACCGCTCATCGAAGAGAGCAGAAAGTATATCACCTGCTGTTTTCATTAAATCAGCATATCATAAATTCATTAATTGAATAATTGACCGTTTTTTACGGTATATACAAGCGTATCTTCCTTTCTGTAACGCTGATAAGGTTCATCCGGCAGGAATGTATAAAAAGCCTGATCATAGGACGGTAAAACCGAGAGAAATCTGCGCCTTTTTTCACTGTCCATTTCCAGAAGAACGTCATCAAGCAGTAATACAGGATTTTGGCGGGTCTCAGCAGAATAACGGCGGGATTGAGCCGCTCTCAATAGAAGCGCTAAAAGGCGGCGCTGTCCTGTGGAGGCGTTAACAGTAAAGTCTGAGCCATTATAATTAAAAATATATCTATCACGATGAGGACCAGACAATGAAAGACCGGATGCCATTTCTGCTGCCCGCTTATCCCTTAATACAGAAATAATATCGCCGTCTTTCCATGAATTTATATATTGAACATTTATTCCTGAAATACCTGAAACTTCTTCATAGAGGGCGCTGAATAGGCTTGAGAAGTCCTTAACAGCTTTTTCCCTCTTTTCTATTAATTTAAGTCCATACATGGCAAATTGATGATCCAGAGCTTCCAAAATTGATTCAGGATTTTCTGATTTATAACTGTGCTGCTTTAGCTGTGAATAATCACGAAGAATGGCATTACGTGTTTTTAAAACTTTTTTATAGCGCCTGAGATCATCTAAATAGACGGGGTCATAAAGGCTTAGTGTTTGATCAAAAAACCAGCGTCGGCGCTCCGGACTCCCGCTGACAAATTCCATATCTTCATGACAGAAAACAATTGTCGGCGCTATTGAAAGAAGCTCCTTTCGATCATCAGCCCTCTTGTTATTAATTAGTATTAGCTTTTTGTTGTTCTCATATTTTACATTAATTTCATCATTAATTGAATGTGATAATTTTATATTCGCTGAATAATTTTTTTCATTTATTGTGTTACACGCCAATTCCCTGTCATGAGTTGTACGAAAAGACGATGCGTATGCGCAAAAATAAATAGCTTCAAGAAAATTTGATTTTCCCTGTCCGTTCTCCCCAACAAGAAAAACATCTTTGGCCTCTGTAAATGTCTCATTATCTGCAAGATTCCTGAACGCTTTTGTACGCAGGGATGAAAAAAACATTATTAAAGTTAAGACTGCATTGGCATTATAATATGGAAAAAGTCTTTTTCCGGAACAGGTTCTATTGTTATTGCTTTTGTTGCACTGCTGAAACGTATTTTAATCTCATCCTCTGTCATTACCTTAAAAGGTTCTTCCAGATAACGATAATTAAGCGCTATATTAATGTCTTCGCCTTCATATTTGCACGGTATTTCATCATCTACAGTCCCAATTTCACTTTCTTCAGAAGATACAGACATTTTCCCTGATGAAATTCCAAGATAAATTCTATGCGACTTTTTTTCTACCATTAGCGAAACACGCCTTAAAGCATCCAGCATTTCATTGCGCATAACAGACAGGGAAAATTCCTGTTTTTCCGGTATTACTTTTTTATAATTGGGAAACATTCCTTCAATCAGTACAGATGAAAATTGATATGTAGCGAAATTAATAAATATCATTTTATCGCTTATTGAAATACCTATTAGTCCTTCATCGCCTGATCTCTTTGTAATTATTAAAAGAATTTTAGGCGGAATAATTATTCCCTGAAAATCATTTATTTTTTTATCTGCGTTTTTTCCCACAAAAGCCAAACGTCTTCCGTCTGTCGCTACCATATTTATCTTATCTTCAGATTTTTCAAGGTAAACTCCGTTCATAAAATAACGTGTTTCATCATCTGAAACCGCAAATACGCTCTGCTGTATCATTTCTTTAAAATCTTTTATCGGTATTTCAAAAACCGGTTCTGAAGAAACAGGTAACTCCGGAAACTTGTCGGAAGCCATACTTTTTAATTTATATTCAGGCTTTTTTTGTGTTGTAGGTTTTATTATTGCGACATTGTCTTTTTGTGAAAATTCAATTTCAGAATACGGAAAGGTGTTTATAATACCAAAGAATTTATCGCCGTATACTGTCGTTGATCCTTCTTCAATAACAGTTACAGGCACTTTAGTCTGAAAATTTACTTTCATGTCCTTTGCTTTTATAATAAGAGTATCTTTTACAGCTTCAAGATAAATATTTGATAATATCAATATTGCGTTTTTTGAGGAAATGATTTCCTGTGCTATTGAAATTTCTTTTAGAAGTATGTCTTTGTTGCATGTAAATTTCATAATTTCTTCCTCCTCTTTATATACATATATAAATTTAATAACAGTAATAATAAACAGTCTAATATGTGTATAACCTATCTAACTCTATATAATATTTAAACTTATGCTTACAATAAACTATTAATAATTATTAGTCTTTTTCCACAGTCTGCACAAGTTTTTACTTTTACACATAATGATAACACTAATTTCAATATTTTGCACTGAATTCTTTAATTGAACGTCTAAGATTATCAATTGTCGGCTCAATTGTAGGATCTGTCAGAAGTTTACCCTTTATTTTATTTATGGAATGCATAACTGTGGTATGATCCTTTCCTCCAAAGTCCTGACCTATCTCTGTTGTTGAATAATCGGTCATTTCCCTGCCCATATACATTGCCAATTGACGGGCAAATACGACATTTTGAGACTTTTTCTTACCTTTTAAGTCATTTGGAGTAAGACCGAAATACTCCGCAGTTACCCGAATAATGATATCCATTGTTAAATTTGCCATTCTGGGAGTGCTGAATATATCTTTTAAGTGGAGCTGGGCTATTTCCATTGTTATCGGTTTTCCCATTAATTCTGTGTAAGCAATGAGATTGTTCAGTGCGGAAATAAGATCGCGGACATTGGAAGATATGTTTTTTCCCATTATGTCTATAACTTCGTCGGAAATCATAACACCGCGGACCTGCGCTGTTGCTTTTAAAATTGCGCAGCGTTCTTCGTAACGCGGAGGCTGAAGATCCGCTTTTATACCTAGTTCAAAACGTGATATAAGACGTTCGTCAAATTTCTTGAGTTCTGAAATAGGACGATCACAAGTAAATACCAGCTGCTTTTTTGCGTCAAGCAGGGCATTAAACGTATGAAACAATTCCTCCTGAACCCCTGGTTTGGCTGTAAAAAACTGAATATCGTCAATTAACAGCACATCGGTATATCTATATTTATTTTTGAATATATTCATTTTATCCTGATCCAGCCCGTCAAGATATTCGTTTAGAAAACTTTCCGAAGTAATACATATTACCCGGTAGTCCGTATTATCGTAAATATGGTTGCCGATTGCCTGCATTAAATGGGTTTTTCCAAGTCCAACGCCTCCGTATATCAGAAATGGGTTATATGCTTTACCTGGATTCTTGCTGATTGCATGGGCCGCGTTTACAGCGAAATTATTATTTTCACCTTTTATGTATCTTTCAAAGGTATAATCATCTCTCAGTTGGCTATTTTTTCCTCTTTTCTCCTTTGGTTTCTGTGTCTTTTCGACAGGTATATCTTCTTTACCGGAAAGTTTCGGCGGTGACGGTTGCTTTTTTTCGGCTCTTTTTCCTACGATTTCCAGTTCCAAGGCTATATCTTTTCCCGATACTTCTGTTATTTTTGAATTAATTATATTTTTATAATATGATTTTACCTTGTCCCGGTGAAAAGCCGAAGGAACTCCTATAACAACGCTATTTTCACCGGAGCGCATATATCTCATATCTGAAAACCAGCCGCTGAACTCCTCCTCTCTTAGGTCATTCCGCAGCTGGATAAGAGTCTCATTCCAGATCCCCTCATAGTCCAAATCAACCATCTTAAACCCTTACTTTCTATAAAATTAACAAGTTATCCACAAATAAATTATGGATAATTAATCATTTTTTCATCAACTTAGTATGAATTTTAATACATTTACTTAATATCTGATACGTTAGAATTTTATTAACTCCTTATCCTGTAAGGAATTATCATCTACTCTATATCCACAATCTGAATGCTATTAGTTCTCCTTTTCCAATGGCACCTAACCTTCAGTTTTCTTTAAAGTTATCCACAATTTGTACACTTAATAAATAATACCTTGACGGACAGGAAGTAAATATAACTTATGATTAATTTATGATCAAGTATTTAGTAATAAATTTTTTTTTATTTTTTTTGTATAAAACAAAAGTCTGTTGTTGTTCCGGACAGCTTTAATAAATCCAAAAAATCAAGTACACTGCCCGCATGAGTAAAGAAAACGGCTACTCCGCGCAAAATATCACTGTCTTAAAGGGCCTTGAAGCTGTCCGTATGCGTCCCGGTATGTATATTGGGACTACAGGTATCGACGGACTTCATCACCTTGTTTTTGAAGTTGTTGATAATTCAATTGACGAAGCCATGCAGGGCTTTTGTACCAATATTCTAGTTATTCTTGAAGGTAACGATGTTGTCCGGGTTGAGGACAACGGCCGAGGTATACCTATAGATATCCATCCCACAGAAAAGGTCAGCGCGCTTGAGCTTGTTATGACTAAGCTGCACGCTGGCGGTAAATTCGATAAAAAGTCCTACAAGGTCTCAGGAGGGCTCCACGGCGTCGGTGTATCGGTTGTGAATGCTCTTTCAGAGTGGTGTGAGGCTTATGTTCATATTGACGGTAAAATCCACCACCAGCGCTATAAGGCAGGTATTGCTGAAGACTCCGCCAGAGAAATTGGACCTTCCGGCCTTCCTTATTTGTATTCGCCGAATAAACAGGGTACGGTAATTCGCTGGAAAGCCGATCCTTCGGTTTTTGAGACGACTACCCATAATTTTGACGCTCTTTCCAACCGCCTGCGCGAGCTTGCTTTTCTTAATAAGGGACTGAAAATCACAATCCGCGATGAGCGCCTTTCCTCGCCTAAAACCCACGATTTTATGTTCCAGGGCGGCGTTAAGAGCTTTGTGGAGTATTTAAACGAAAATAAGACCGTTTTGTACAAGGAGCCTGTATACCTTGAAGGTTCCCGCGATGACGGCGCAAGCGGACAGGTCGAGGTTGAGATTGCTATTCAATACAATGACGGTTTTAACGAGATAATGTTCTCGTTTGTAAATGATATTAACACCCGGGAAGGCGGAACGCATCTTGTCGGCTTTAAGTCCGCGCTTACCCGTACATTGAACGAATTTTTGAAAAAGTCGAAACACTCTAAAAAACTTGATGAAACCCTGTCTGGGGACGATGTGCGCGAAGGACTGACAGCCGTATTATCGGTGAAAGTGCCGAATCCGCAATTTGAAGGGCAGACAAAGGGAAAACTTGGCAACTCTGAAGTTAAGGGTATAATCGAATCTTTTGTAAATGAACAGCTTGAACTTTACTTTGATCAGCACCCTGATGTTATCAATAATATACTGGAAAAATCAGTGTTAGCTGCAAAGGCGCGCATCGCCGCCCGTCAGGCGCGGGACGCGACACGGCGTAAAAACGCTATGGACAGCGCAGGCCTTCCCGGCAAACTTGCGGACTGCTCCGAAAAAGACCCTGCGAAGTGCGAACTTTTTATTGTTGAGGGTGACTCAGCGGGCGGCTCCGCAAAAGGCGGCCGCGATCGCCGCACTCAGGCTATCCTGCCGTTATGGGGAAAAATGCTCAATGTAGAAAAACAGCGAATTGAGAAGGTGATTACAAATGATAAACTTCAACCAATCATCGCAAGTATAGGAGCGGGCTGCGGCAATGAATTTGATGTTTCCAAAATCCGTTATCATAAAATCATCATTATGGCAGATGCCGATGTTGACGGATCCCACATCCGTACATTACTTTTAACTTTTTTTTACCGTTATATGACACCTCTTATTGAGAAAGGGCATGTTTATCTTGCCATGCCGCCTCTTTACAAAGTCAGTTATGACAAGAAGTCTTTTTACGCTTACGATGACGCTGAAAAAGACCGTATTCTCGGCGAATCCGGTAAAAATGAGGAAAAAATTTCCGTTCAGCGTTACAAGGGATTAGGTGAAATGAATCCCGATCAGTTATGCGACACTACTATGGATCCCGGCAAACGCAATATTATTCAGGTGCACCTTGACGACACTGTCGAAGCGGAGCGCATTTTCACAACATTGATGGGTGAAGTTGTTCAGCCTCGCCGCGAGTTTATTGAGGAGAACGCTCTTTTGGTGTCGAATCTTGATGTTTAATATAAGGGGAGTATATAATGTCAAAAAGCGCAGTTAACGCCAGAGCAAAAGCATTAAAAAAAGAGAATGCCGCAAAAAAAGCAAAACGGAAAATAATTAGCATAACCGGTATTTGCGTATTAATTGTACTTATTGCCGTTTTATCAGTATTATTTTTAAGGAATCAAAATGATACGGAAGTGTTCAGTTATAACGGACAAACAGTCCGCTTGTCCGCAGACGGAACTTTCACGGCAAATCTGGCGCATAACGTTAATAAAAGCGGAACCTATACCAGGGTGACTGAAAGCGGTTGGACACTGGTTTACTTTTATGTTAACGGCAATGAAGAAATCGGAAGCATTGCAAATAATGTACTGACTCTGCCTGATGAATGGAATGACGGACACGGACACGGTACGGTTTTTCCCAAAGTAAATTAAAGATTTCGTTGTGCCAATTAAAAACTTTTATGATTTAAAGCCGACTGAAGCTGTTTGCCATGACGGTGAAGGTAAAATAAAAATTGTTAATGTGTTCGAAAATGAACTGGCTGCGCCTTTGCGTTATATTCATTATACATCGGAAAATGAGGAACTGAAAATTCTTGTTATGGAAACCGTAAATTAAATAGAGAGAGGGTAATTGCCCCTTTTTTTATTTTTAGGTATTGTTAAGAATATAAAGTTTTCTAAATAGATTTTTAATAAATATTTCCAAGTGACTGCGTAAATATCATTATCCTTGTGTGCATATTACGGTTAAGATATAAATACTTTAACCATGTCATAATAATATGAGGCAAAAATGGCAAAAGCAAAATCAGGAACAAAAAAAGAAAAAACAGTAACCCTCGAAACAATCATGTGGAATTGCAGAGTTGCCCTGCGGAATAAATGCAGCAAGTCAGCCAACAGAGACGCAGTTTTAGCGATTGTTTTTCTGAAATTTGCAGGAGATAAGTTTGAAAACCGCAGGCAAGAGATAATTGAAGAAAACGGCGATAATAAAATATTTCTGGAAAAAATTGCGTTTTATCAGGCAAAAAATGTTTTTTATTTAAGTAAAACTTCACGCTGGGCGCATATCGTTATGAACGCAAGTCGTGATGACATAGCCATTCTGCTTGATCAGGCTCTTGCGGATATTGAAGAAAAGAACAGTTCACTTAAAGGCGCGCTGCCTCAGCGTTTTTTCTCGAGCCTTGGCGTAAATAAAAATGATATAAAAGCGTTGATTGACGAAATAAATAAAATATCTGAACAGCGTTTTAACGAAAAAGATTTGATCGGCAGGGTGTATGAATACTTCCTGCAAAATTTCGCAATTGATGAAGCGCAGGAAAAAGGCGAGTTCTACACGCCGAAATTTATTGTCGATTTAATTGCGGAATTGATAGAACCTTACAATGGGAAAATTTACGATCCTTGCTGCGGCTCAGGCGGTATGTTTGTTCAATCAATCAAATTTGTAGACAACCATAAAGGCAACCGCAAAAATATTTCCGTTTACGGGCAGGAGTCCAATCCCGATACTTATCGGCTTGCGCGAATGAATCTCGCAATTCGAGGTATTGCCTGCAATCTTGGCGAGAAAGCCGATTCCTCTTTTACTGCTGATCAGCACAAGGATTTGCAAGTAAAATACATCATGGCAAATCCGCCATTCAACCTGAAGAATTGGCGTTCTCCTGATGAACTGGGAACCGATTACCGCTGGTCGGGCTACGGTGCGCCGCCTGTAAGCAATGCCAACTATGCGTGGATTTTACACATGCTTTCCAAACTGGATGTTTCTGGCGGCATTGCGGGTTTTCTGCTTGCCAACGGCGCACTTAACGCCGACGGAGAAGAATACAACATCAGAAAGCAGCTTGTAGAAAACGATAAAATAGAAGCGATAATCGTTCTACCCCGAGAAATGTTTTACAGCACCGATATTTCTGTAACGCTTTGGATAATGAACAACAATAAGAAAGCACGTTTATTAAACAATAGAAGCCTTAGGGATCGTCAAAACGAAATTCTTTTTATTGATCTTCGCACATGGAATAAAAATGTTTATGAAAAAAGTTTTGTAATGTTTGACGAAAAGCAGATAGCGGCAGTTAAAAAAATTTATACTGACTGGCAAGATGCGCACCCTACGGGAGCGTCGGAGAAGAGAAAGTATATAAATGTTCCTGAATTGTGCAAGTCTGTAAAAGTAACCGAAATTCGGAAAAAAGATTATTCTCTTGCGCCGAGTAAATACATTGAGTTTATAGATCATGATTTGGAAATTGATTATAAAAATGAAATGAAGCGGGTTCAATCGGAGATGAAACTGCTTTTGGAAGAGGAGAAGAAGTCTCAGAAAATGCTGGAGAAAGCGTTTGAGGGGATAGGCTTTTCTGTTCGTGAATTGTCATTAAAAAACGGAGCAGTTGTTGACATTAACGAGAACGGAAAAGAAATTAACATAAAGCCATTACATAAGATGAATTTGTCAGAAATGCTTAATGCGGTTAATGAAAATAATATTCACGATGAGGTTGACTGGGGTAAGCCTGTCGGGAAAGAGAAATAAAAAATTAAATTGGTGTTTTATTATCGGAATAATGTTTATAAGGAAATGTGGAATGAAAATTGAAATAGGGAAACTTATAGAAATTGTTGATGAAAGAAACACTGATGCCTCTATTAACACTTTTTATGGAATAAACATAAATAAAGAATTTATGCCTACTGTAGCAAATACTGACGGGATAGATTGTAAAAAGTATAAAGTTGTCAGAAAAAATCGTTTTGTTTTTAGCGGTATGCAAACAGGACGTGATGAATGTATACGAATTGGCTTATTTACTGAAGACGATCCGATTATTATTTCTCCTGCGTATACTACATTTGAAATCACAAGATCGGATTTAGTTCTTAATAAATATTTCTTTATGCGATTTTTATCAAAAGAAATGGACAGATACGGTTCTTTTTTAAGTGACAGCAGTATAAGGTCTAATCTTGATTGGGAGAGATTTTGCGAGATTGAAATCGATCTACCTTCAATAATAGTTCAAAAGAAATATGTTGATGTTTATAATTCTTTATTACAGAATCAAAAAGTTTATGAAAAAGGGCTTGATGATTTGAAATTAACTTGCGATGCGTATATTGAAAATTTAAGGCATGATGTTACGGCAGTTACTATTGGCGATTATATTAAAGAATCTGACGAAAGAAATACAGCATTAAAATACGATATTAACGCTGTAAAAGGAATAACAACAGAAAAACAATTTATTGAAACAAAAGCAAATATGGAGGATGTTAAACTTAATTCATATAAAATTGTTAATCCAAAA
>WQSQ01000016.1 GCA_009787775.1 Treponema sp. | reverse complement strand
ATTCAAAAACAATGAGTTCCTGTGCAATTTTCAGTCTGCTTTCAGCATTAAAAAATTCTAACAACACAGAATTTTGTCCGTCAGAGAGTGAAATGCTGCCTATTAAAATATACGATGCGCCAAATTGTTTTCCCATTGTCAGCATTACTTCAATATCGTTACTGCCGTCTCTGTGGAAGAAAAACGAGGTATCGATCCTAATCCGCGCCACTAAAAACATACTTGAAATAAAATCCTGATATGAAAACTTTGATGCGATTAAATTACCGTTCTCAATGCTGCTTCCGGCAAAAGGAAAAATAACCAGCATGCTTTCCTTCTGCGCGAATAAGTCTGCCGGTAAAATAAATACGATCGTGAGAATAAGGAATATAAATATTATTACTTTTTTCATTTTTACTCCTCCTACCTGATTAAACTATTAACTCTTGCGAAAAATTCCCTGTCGTCCCTTATTTCCTCGCTTATGCGGCGGGCTGTCATTGTCTCGGTTAATTCGCGTATTATATATTGTTTGCTTTCGAGCAGAATCCTGCTGTCCTGTAAAAGGGATATTGAAACTTCCGCCTGCAAAAGGCCGGAAGGGGTATTCATAAGAAAAATATCGATATTAAAACATAAACCCGCGCCCTGTGCAGCGTTTTCGTTAAGCGCAAGGCCGGTATTAAAGGTTTGCAGCGCCTGACGGAAAGCGGAGGTTATTGTCTGCGTTTCACGGGGCGCAAAGGCGTAATCTGTAAAGAAAAGGCCCGCGCTTCTGTGTGCCGCGAGGAAACTCCATGAAGAATCTGATTGTATATTTTCGGATATATGATGGGCGGTGCGCTCCGCGCTTTCCGCGTTTACCGCCTGTATATCTAACATCCAATTCTGCCCGTTTCTGGTAAAAGAGCCGGAAATAATAATCTGTGCGCCTAACTGTCTTCCTAAAGAAAGCGCGGTATCCCGGCTTATAATTAAGCTCCGATTGCGGTATAACTCCTGATCAATTTGCTCAAGAACGGCGGCATTGCGCTCAACAACTCTGAACCAGTTGTTGTTTACAAGAGCGGCGCTCATCTTATTTAGAACTAACTCCCCAAGTTCCGCGTTTTCGCTTTGAATAAAAATTAACGCCGCTCTTGTGCCGTTTGGATAACGGTTTTGCAGATAATGTACACAATCAGAAACAGCGTTATCAATGCTGACTGTCTGGCTGTAAACAGAAGATACAGCCATAAAAATAAAAATTAAATAAGCAGTAAAGAGTTTTTTATTCATACTGGTCCTCCCAAAAACATTATTAGAGTCCATATATAAGTCCGCTAAAAAGCCGCTCTGTTAATCGCGCTCCATTATCCGGTTGAATCTGGCCCTTCTTGCGGCGCTGTTATCCGGAGATCTATATCTTGCTGCAATCATCTGTCTTCGTAAATTATCAATTCTCTGGAAGGATAAAGGGTGGCTTTTATTTAAGCTTGCCCACTGGTATCCCTGAAGTCTTTCCAATACTCCTAATAACTCAAGAAGGCTTCCCGGGTTATAACCTGCCGATTCAAGCAAAGAAACAGCCGCTGAATCAGCTTCAAATTCCTGAAGCTGGGAATAACCTCCGCTTAGAAGGGTTTGAACAATTTCGTTAACTGTATCCGAGAACAACTGCCCTGTATTGGACGCAGGGCTTTGTGAAATTCTGAAACGCTCCTGCGCAAACTGCTGCATCAGGCGATCATTTTTAATCTGCGCAGTACCATGCTTTAATTGAATATGAGCAAGTTCATGGGCAATAACCGCCGCGAGCATATCTTCGCTGGAGGTTAACTCAATAAGGCCGCGGCTTATAAATATATGACCGCCGGATGTAGAATAAGCGGTAAGAGCAGGATCGTCCAGAATTATCACATGATAACCGTTATACCAGTTGGGCGATGGTGAGTTAACCGCCAGGGCCATGCAAATCAGATTCAGGTAATTTGTTATTTCAGGTTTTTCGGTATAAACACGGTAACTTCCCAGAATGTGAGCGGCAGCAGAGCGTCCAAGATAATAACTGTCCTGTAATGAAAACTCTTCCTGCGAACTGTCTATCGCGCTCTCCATTCGGGATAACGCGCCCGAAAAATCAATACTCTGCGCTGATAAAACGCCTGCGGCAATAAAAAGTAAAAGTGATAATGCAGATTTATTTTTCAAAACTTTTCTCTCGCAACTGCAAGAGTCCAGACTGATAAACTGGAAGGATCCGTCCATGTTTCAATTACATAGAAGTTTTCCAATATGCCGGACGCTCTTGAACCGCCCGATGACTGCGCTTCAAAGCCAAAGACGCTGTTGTCCTGATTAAGCATGTGTTCGTTATGAATAGATACGCTGATGCTTTCGATAATCGCGATAACGGCTTTTTCATATGATCTGACAACAGTATCGCAGTGGGAAACAAGCCGCCCGGAAAGACCCACGCCTGTGATAAACCCGCTGATATGCGAAGGAGGCGAATCTATCCAGCCGGGACGCGTACCGGAAGCTGAATTTCCGCGGAACGCGGGCATTAGAATATCAGATGTAACTCTTGTTGTAATAAATACCGCGTTATTGCTCTCGAATACATCATTTTTTACGTCATATTCAAGCATTTCAAGATAGTTATCAAGATTACTGTCAAATTGCAGCTGGTAAGAAGAACCAAATTCAACATCCAGAGAAGTGCTGCCTATGCGCTGAAGACTTTCAGAGCTGCCGCTTACAGAATAAAAAAATGAAAGTTTTCTTGCAGCGTCGTTTAAAGCAGCCTTAACTGAATCATCACGGTTTAAATAACGGGGCGCGGCTCCGATGATTACAAGATTGTTATGCAAAGCCAGCTGCGAATAATCAGTTGGTTTGTCTGTAACAGACGGATTATCCCGTGAACTTTGCTGTTTCCCGTTTCCTGCGGAGTAACACGAAACTGTAAACAGGACAACAGCAAAGACAAGGGAAAATAAGAATGCAGAACATTTTTTGTTATGCATAATAAATATTAATCTGCCAGCCCTTGTGTTTTAAAATTTGCGCTGCTAAGAGCATGATCAAGCTGAGCGAGAGCCTGTTCTCTCCTCCATTCAGCATAGTCGGCCATTTCATTATTCACGACAGATTCAGTCTGCCTTAAAATGTCAGCTTTTCTTGTATATGTGCGCACATACCATGTTCCGTCAGCCATTTTATCCCGTTTGTCCACAACTGAGCCTGTAAGGTTTAAGTTGGTAAGGTTGCGGCCGATAATATCCACTGACTCAATTACTCTTGGGTTATTGGCAGCACCTGATTGGTTCATATAGTCAATAACCATACCTTGAACAACTGCGCTTACCTGCCTGGAAATGTCGCGCTGTGAACGGGTTGTAGCGGTCTCCAAGGCCATAGCGTCGTTTGCCATTTTGGCGATTCCAATGCCGTAAACAACATCCTCAGGCGGTACATCGCTGAACCACGCAGGAGTACTGGACGGGGTAACCGTGGCCGCCTGCGGAGTCGCAGGAGCGGAGGTGGAAGCAGGGGATGAGCTGCATCCCATAACAAGCGCCATGACAGCCATGGCAGCAACCAACAGACAGAGTTTTTTCATTTTTAACTCTCCTTTAAAAAATATAAAAAGTTTCATAAGAAACTTATTCACATAATGGAATTTATACAATACCTGTAAAATTACGGCATCACTGTCTCCAGATATTCACGCAATACAAGGGGGAATTTTTGGCTTATCTCCCTTTCCGCCATTAAATAGGCTCTTGACTCCGCATTGGCATAAGTTGAATGGCCTTCCCTCAGGTAAAAACCAAAAGGAAATAACGACGCTCCCGTTGAGTTATCAATCAGGTTGGCGCTTACTTCGATTAGGCACCATTTAAAAGCGTTATACGGGAAAATTACTTCGCTTGTAAATACAAACACTTCCAGAATATAAGGCGGGTTATTTCCCCTTGTGCGCAGCCCTTCGGAGCTTAGCACGCCTGCAAATGCGTTCTGCACACGGTTGGCGCGGTCATTGTCAACGCTTACAGTAACGGTAATATTACGGAATATATTATTCGCCTCGAGTATGTAATAATCCGCGTTATTCAGGTTTAATGACGCGGCGGAACCGCCCGACTGGTTAATAATAACAGCATAATTGGCGTTAATCTTTGCAATCTGCGAAGCAAGTCTGTAACGCGCCAAACCGTCAAAAGTATTTTTTTCTTCATTGCTCATATTTGTAAGGAGAGCTATATTGTTTTTATTAAAAATTACCAAATCAGTATATATGGAAACCGCTCTTTCCTTATCAAGATAAGCCGCCGCGTAAACTGCGTTTCTCCCTGAATCCCACACGTACCCTATTTGAGCGCCGATAAGGTTGTCCATGGAAGCCGCTCTTGTTATTGTGTCGCGGATATCCGTGTTTTCTGAAACATTAACAATACCGTTATTAACCGCTTCCGAATACATGGCGGCAACTGTAAAATCAGACTGAATTGACTGGCCGAAAATTGCAACTAACGCAGAAAGCGCTCTTGCTTCAGCCTGGCTTCTGTTAGGTGCCGATCCGACAGCGGCAAAATAGCGGCCCCTGTCATAGGCTGCGTACGGATCAATTACCCACGCAGGCTGAACGCCGCCCTGCGTTATCTGCAAAGAAGGCGCGGCAGTGTTTGCGGAGGAAACAGATACGCTTGAAGTGTTTCCCCCAAGGGCCGCTTCCAGTCTCTGTAATGCCTCTCTTGCCATAGCGTCTGCCTGTTCGGGTGTTTGTGCGGCAAGCAGCGGCATGAATAACAGGCATGAGAAGAAAAGATAAACAACAGTAAATGAAAAAACTTTTCCTGTCACTGCGGCGCTCCTTTATCTACATGACAAAACTTAATATAATTGTCTGATAAACGCATATAAATCCCCAGGATAAATCATACTGAGAGGCAATACTAAAAGGTTTTTAAAATCGCCGTATAACAATTATATCTTATTTTTCCATTTCCGTCAGTATAAACCAATTAATTTTAATTAAAAGTAATTTTGTTGTTCATCGAATTCACAGCCGCATCGCGGCTGCTTTATTATACAAAGCTGCAATAATAAATCCGGTTTTATTTACCAGGCTTATTACAGGTTCATTTCATTGGACTGCGGCGACTGATAGAGAACCGTACTTCGTTCAACATCAAGCACCTGTACGGACAAACGTCTTGTAGCGCTTGTTCCGGTAACAGCTACCATAATAAAAGTATTAACCCCTGCTTCATGCCCGATTCTGATAATATCTTCATCACTTACATTACCGGAAAATTGATAGATACGCTCCATTTCCATAAGCGTCCGGTTATTCCGGTCAACGACAGTTATGTTTTTAGTTAAAAGACCTTCCAGTATGGCGTTTGTAACCGTTTCCGCAAGCTCTGTATTATTCTGCGAATTGTTTATCAGCGCAACCCTTGGATTAACCGGCAATTTGGAAGGAAGTGTTTCGACCATCATGGCTACGACCCTGTCCCGCTGGCTCTGATTATCCGCAAAGGCCTGTAATGTATCTGCTTCTGCAATTGAATTCCTCAGCCTGGAAATTTCACCGGCAATTGACTGGTTGCCTGTTGCAGCGTATACAGTTTGTAAAAAGGTTATTGCTCCCTGCGCATCTCCCATTATTTCAGTAAGCATGGCTGCATTATACGCAGCGGTGACACTGCCGGAATCCCTGTAAATTCCAAGAAATGCTTCCTGTGCCAGCCGATAGTTCCCGGATTTGGCCAGGGCCTCAGCGTCACTTGCGCGTTGTTTTAAGGCTTTATCATTTGATGTTTCTTTTTGAAGCGTTCTGCGTTCGGTCGTAAAATAAGGCGCCATATAACTGCCTACCGGCCTCATATATTGCCGGGCTAAACTCTGAATTAACGATTCTGTTGTTGCCAGATTATCAGGATTGTCCCTGGCCATGCTGCTTGTAGAAACAGTTTTAGTATCGGATCCTATCAACTCTGAACCTCTGGTTGATGTAAGATCGTAATTGAAAGACATTGTTACTTCGCGTCTGTAATCTATAAAATTAATCAAGTTTCCGTTTCTGTCGCGGTATGAACCCGGCGTATTGGTGTCGGAAACAGACACTGATGTAACATTTCCGGTAAAATAGGCATCAATAAGGTTCTCGGCGCTTTCGCCCCTGGCCCGTACCCGCTGTACTTCATCGGCATTGACAAGCGTAAAATGGTTTGTTGCCTGAATGTTTTGGCGCGATTCGTTTGTCAGTAATGTAGCTGCCTGCCGCTGCAGCTGCGAACCGTCAGATGTCGTAAACGGCAAAACCGCAAGGCGCTGAATCCCCAGCGTATTCCAGGCAGGCGCGCGCTGCACCTGAAAAGGTATTTCTGTCGCGCATCCTGTAAAAACAGCCGCAATAAAAACAAGTACTGGTACAATTAATCCTGATACAGAAAGATTCTTTTTCATAAAATAGACTCCTGAATACTGTATAACTGCATAATTGAGGCTGTACTAAAACTTTCAAACCGAAGGTTTGTACATTCAGTAACAGTTTTCTTGTTAAAAAGGGAGTTTTGCAGGCTGAAAGCCGAAAAACTGCAAGAGCTTATGGCAAAACCAATTTTGTTTTAGAACAAACTCAATTAACGATAAATATAACTTATATTATAATAATAACATTGTCAAGACATTCGCGGTATACCTTGTTGTAATAACCTACGATGCAGTTCTGCGGGAGTTCCTATATGTGATGCTGAAAATTGATTTCTGTGCATGCTAAATTAAAGTATATTGTTATTAATTTAAATAATAGGGTTTGGACAATTTCGTTAACCGTATCCGGGAACAATTGTCCTGTATCGGATGTAAGGCTTTGTGAAATTCTGAAACGCTCCTGCGCAAGTTGTTGAATCAGGCGATCATTGTTAATTTGCGTATAATCATGCATTAACTGAATATTAGCAAGTTCATGAGCAATAACCGCCGCGAGCATATCTTCGCTGGAGGTTAACTCAATAAGGCCGCGGCTTATAAATATTTGACCGCCGGGTGTTGAAAAAGCGGCAGAGCAGGATCGTCCAGAATTATTACACAATAACCGTTATACCAATTGGGCGAGGATGAGTTAACCGCCAGAGCCACAATGCAGATTTATTTATCAATGCTTTTCTCCAGCAATTATCAAAGCAAATATGATCTTTGGCAGTATAACCGCCTTACCCGATTATATAATTTGATTGCGAATATCTTGACAAGTTGTCCAGAAAATTATTAATTACATATTATGAAAACAATGCCGGTCGGAGAAATAAAGACACATTTTTCAAAAATACTTGATGAAGTAAAAAACAGAAAAAAAATTGGGATTTTATTCAGTAGAGCAAAAAAACCTGTAGCAATGATCGTCCCGAATGAAGAAAAGAAAACCGAACGTAAAATCGGAATCCTGGACGGAAAAGCCATTATTGAATTTAAAAATGATTTCAAAATGACAGCAGAAGAATTATGCCGTCTCTGAATTATTTACTGGATATTCATACGTTATTATGGGCAATTGGAAAAACAAATGAACTGTCAAAAAATGTAATTCAGGCATTAAAATTCCTGATAATGAAATATTGGTAAGCGCTGTTTCATTATGGGAGATTGCGTTAAAATGCAGTATTGGAAAACTTAAAATAAATTTTATGCCGTCTGATATTCCCGAATATTGCGAAGAAATGAAATTCAGCCTGATTCCGCTGGAACCGCTGGATGCGATAAAAAGTATGCAGCTGCCATACAGAAATGAACATAAAGATCCTTTCGACAGAATGCTGATATATCAATGTATAAATAATGATTATATTCTGATGAGCAAAGACACGCAGGTTAAAATATACAAAGATGACGGACTGCAGTTTTTTTGGTAAAAAATTGTTAAATGTATTAGGATGTATTAAGATATACTGAAAATCCGGACAAAACCTGACAAAACACAGAGTTATTGGTGCGAAAATCTTTTCTTACCTCTGTGAAACTCGCGAACCTGCTAATCAGAGGTTCGATGGTTCGAGGACTCTGTGGTTTTTTTCTTCTTTTGCGCTCCTTTTGCCAAAAACATCAGAAAATACTATAATATATGCAATGACAGACAATCTTAAGATTCTTAACGACCCTTTTCTTTCAGGGGATGAACGCCTTGCGGCTCTTCGAACACGGCAAAAAGCGGAAGTAAACAGAGCCCTTTCTGATAATACAGGAGAAATTAACAACCATATACATACCATTTACAGTTACAGCCCATATACTCCGGCAATGGCGGCATATAAAGCATGGGAAGCCGGGTTAAGGGCCGCGGGATCTGTCGATCATGACTCTATCGCGGCGGCGGATGAGATGCTTGCAGCCTGCGCGGCTTTGGGAATTGGGGGATGCGCCGGTTTTGAAGTGCGCGTCAGTTTCAAAAAGGACGCTGACGGTAAAGCGTCCGTGTTTGCCGCCAGGAAGATTAACAACCCTGATTCCGAAGGTTTTGCGTACATGACGGTACAGGGGATACCTCGTCCCGGCATTAAAAAAGCCGCACAGTTCCTTGCACCCATAAGAGAAGAGAGGCTCAAGCGGACAAAGGCGATGGCTTTATCAGCTAACAGCCTGCTGAGGGAAGCGGGTTTAAGTGAAATTGATTTTGAACGGGATATATATCAGATTTCAAAATACAGCGAGGGAGGAGAAATAACAGAGAGGCATCTTCTTGCTTCAATCGCCCAAAAAATCATTCATAAATACGGTAAAGGGCCGAGCCTTGCAGACGGGATAAAACAAAAATTCGGTATAGCAGTTTCACCTAAAATAAACGCGCTGTTAAGCGATAATGAAAATCCTCATTATCTGTATGACCTGTTAGGTGTTTTAAAAACAGAGCTGCTGCCTTCTATTTTTATTCAGCCCGGTGAAAACGAATGTATCGGCGCGCAGAGAGTGACGTCCTTTGCCTCTTCCATAGGAGCGATACCGTCTTACGCGTATCTGGGAGACGTAGGAGAATCTCCAACAGGAGATAAAAAGGCTGAGAAATTTGAAGATGACTTTATAGAAGAGCTTTTTTCTGAACTGCCGCGGCTTGGTTATAAAGCGGTTACCTATATGCCGCCTCGCAATACTATCAGGCAGCTGAGTAATGTGCAGAATCTTTGCAGGAAACACGGTTTTATGGAAATATCAGGGGTTGATATAAACAGTTCCCGACAGTCATTTAACTGCCCTGAAGTCTTAAAAGATGAATGTCGTCATCTTGTAGACACAACATGGGCAGTAATCGCGCATGAGAGGCTTTCCAGTATTAACACGCGTTATGGGATATTCTCCGCCGACAATCCGCTTGCCTCCCTTGATTTAAATGAAAGGTTAGCCGCCTTTGCTTTCTTCGGTAAAAAATTAAATATGTATAATCCTGATGAATCCGCGGCGCAGACCGCTTGCGAGATCGATAAAGGAAATCTAAATTGGAGAAGTGTATGAAATACGGTATAATATCCGCTCTTGTAAGAGGGCTCTGCATTGACGTTACTGGAAAACCTCATATTGCAGTCTTTAACGACTGGGAATTAATTGTTCCCAAAACCGCCATGAAAGCGGAATTAAAATCAACAGACACAGAGCAGGCTGCGGCGAATATTATCCGCAGCGCTTATTCTGACTGGAAGAAGAACGACATTAAGGAAGACGGCTTTGTTTCGGTGCCCTCCTGCGTCGCGGTGTCAATTGACGGCAGGCATGCAGGCGTATGCTGGATTGGAGAGGATCTTGATTCAGCGCGCAAATGCCTTGATGAGAAAAAAACATCCCACTTTGCCGAAATACACGCAAGGGACAATATCTTAATTGACGCGCAGAAAAGATCAGATGTTGTAAAAAACAAAATAGCTCTGGTTACAGGAGGCGCTCAGGGAATCGGAGAGGAAATAACGCGCAACCTCGCGCACGCAGGAGCCCTTGTTTTTATCGCAGACCTTAACATTAACGGAGCGAAAAAGCTGGCGGCTTTAATAAATGAAAATGAAAAACGGACAGCCGCTGTCGCTGTTGAAGTGAATGTATCAAGCGAAGAATCAGTGGAAGCGATGTTCAATACGGTGGCACTAACCGCGGGCGGCCTTGATATCTGCGTCAGCAACGCCGGAGTGCTTAAGGCAGGAAGCGTTCTTGAACAGGAGCTGCAGGATTTTAAGTTTGTCACAGACATCAATTACACGGGCTTTTTTATTATCTGCAAATACGCAGGCAGGTTATTAAGAGCGCAGCACTACAGCGCGCCTGACTGGAAGACAGACATTATTCAGGTAAACTCAAAGTCCGGCCTTGAAGGTTCCAACAAAAACGGAGCGTACGCCGGAGGAAAGTTCGGAGGGCTCGGCCTTACTGCGAGTTTTGCGATGGAGCTTATTGAATACGGAGTAAAAGTGAACGCTGTGTGTCCGGGAAACTTTCTTGACGGCCCTTTATGGTCGGATCCTGACAAAGGACTATTCGTTCAGTATTTAAAACAGGGAAAAGTTCCCGGCGCAAAAAGCATCGCCGATGTGCGCAGCTTTTACGAATCAAAAGTTCCCATGAAAAGAGGCTGCACCGGAAAGGATTTAATGTGCGCTATTTATTACATTGTCGAACAGGAATATGAAACAGGGCAGGCTGTTCCCGTTACAGGCGGACAGATAATGCTGCATTAAATCTCCGGAGCGTTATCCAGTAAATACTTCTCAGCTTCTGTGTTCCATAATCCCTGATGGCGGGCGCATATCTCCGCGAGTTTTGCATAGAAAGGATCGTTTTTTCCTTTTTCAGTGAAATCATCGATCGCGGTAAGGTCAAGTTTTTTATGAGTATAAATGAGTTTTTTACCTCCGGGAATTTTATCAAGGTTTATTGTTGTTTCGGGAGCTGTGTTTAATCCTCCGATGTGGGTGATCATAAAGCCCGGATTTAATTCACCTTTTGCCATCATTTCAAGGGATTCTTTCATGTCATCTGTATTTCCCCCTGATGTTCCGACAATATGATGCGATTCATAATGTACATTGTAAAAATTAAACTCAGCGGAAAATGCGGGATTTACAGGGCCTGCGAAAAAGTTAAGACAGCCGTCCCTGCCTAAAAGCCTGTCCCCCATTTCAAGCACAGGTTTTAAAGGCGCGAATACAAAAACATCATCATAAAGTTTTCCGCCGTTTATTGATTTTAAATGATCGACGGGATCAGCCAGGTTTTTCGTGTTAACATAAATTAATTTAACTCCGTTCTTTTCTGCGTCTTTGGCTGTCAGAAGCTGAGCCGCGCGGGAGAGGCGGCTGTCGTCGATATCTGTGACAACAAGAAGCGAAGGTTTTCTTGGGTTGTGAATCGCGTAATCTATTGCGCCTAACCCCATTGGGCCGACCCCTGCAAGGAGCGCCATTGAACCGCCTTGCGCAATCCCCATTGAATGTACATAAGAGCCTGCTTTTGTGTGATACTGCGCGTGAAACGCTCCTACTATGCAGGAAACAGGCTCGGAAAGGGAACCCATATAATAATTTTCTCCATTGTAGTCAAGAAGGCAGTTCATCTCCATTACTTCTTTTGGAATTATTACATAAGCTGCGCTTCCTCCGATGTATTCGTAAGAATAACCAGGCGCCCATAATGTAGCTTCACCGTTTTCATCGGGATAATTAAGCGCCGTCTGAATCGCGAACTTATTCCCGGCTTTATACTTGTCTTTCCATTTCGCGCCTACCTGTTCAATTGTTCCGCAAAATTCGTGACCTATAATCGGCTGGGTTTTGGAAAGGTCATGGCGCACGCGTTTATGCTTCGCGCCTTGCGATGCAAGCTTGTGACTCGACATGCAGATTGAATCGGAAAATACCTTCGCAAGAATTTCATCGTCTTTCATAGGAGGCAGTTCAAACTCATCAAGGCGAAGATCATTTTCTCCGTATAAACGGACAGCTTTTGTTTTCATTTTCACTCTTTATTTTCTTTTGTTCAAAACATCTTTTTCATATTGATCGACTTTATAAAGCCAGTTTATTCCCGAAGGAACTTCTGCGTCAAAACAGAGTTTATCCCAAACGGCGCTGAAAGGAAGCGTTTTTAGCTCTTCCATAATAGCGAGGCGCTCGTGATTCTTTCCGGCTTTTTCCGCGTCCGTAAGCATCTTTGTAGGTTCCAAAAGCGCTTCCAGCAGACCTTTGCGAAGAGACCTTGTGCCTATCGTCCATGCTGCGATACGGTTAATTGAAGCGTCAAAGAAATCCAGGGCTATGTCGATACGGTTAAAACATTTCGCTCTTGCGATTTCGCGGCAAGTGTCGCGTAACTCATCAGAATAAATCGCGACATGATCCGAATCCCACCTGAGGCCGCGGCTGAAATGTATTAAAAGACCGGGAATAAAAAGAAGAGCCGCGGATATTTTATCAGCAAGTGCTTCTGTCGGATGAAAATGCCCCGAATCAAGGCATAACTTGATCTGCCTGGCGGAGGCATATCCCATATAAAACTCATGAGAGCCGACAACATAGGCTTCGCTTCCTATGCCGAACAGTTTTGACTCAACAGCGTCCGTGATCGTTTTCGCCTCGTATTTTATTTCAATGGTTTCATCTAACGCGTCGCGCAGTCTCTGTCTTGGGGAAAGACGATCAGCGGGCGTGTCTTTGGAGCCGTCAGGCACCCAGATATTGTTCACGCACGGGCTTCCCTGATTCGCTCCGATAGCTGAAGCAATTTTGCGCGATGCCTTGCAGTGGCGAATCCAGAAATCACGGATTCTCTTATCATCGCTTGAAAGAGTGTAGCCCGTATTTGCCATCGGGTGAGCGAAGAAGCTGGGGTTAAAATCAAGCGGGATTTTCTTTTTCTTTGACCAGGACATCCACGTTTTAAAATGTTCCGGTTCAAGTTCGTCGCGCGAAACTTTTTTTCCGCCTGTTTCAGCATAAAGGGTATGCAGGTTAAAACGTTTTTTTCCGGGAATTAATGAAAAGGCGAACTGTGCGTCCGCTCTAAGTTCGTCTGCGTTACGCGCTCTTCCCGGATAATTTCCGGTAGCGAGAATGCCGCCCCCTGATCCGACGCTGCCTTCAAATCCGGTAACATCGTCACCCTGCCAGCACTGTACGGAAACCGGGATGTCAAGCGCGGCGCGGATTGCCTTATCAGTATTAACCCCGAATTGTGTGTATGCTGTTTTTGCAAGCTCATAGGATTCTTCGATTGATTGTTTTAATTGTTCGCCTGTTTTTTTATCTTCTTTCATAATTCCTCCGCTATTTTGTTGATACTCCGGATCGAAAACGTTCAACTTCCCAATTATTGATAAAATCAATTTTATCCTGTGTCATAAAAAGAGGACCGGCGAAACTTTCTGTATAAACCGCTACCTTTACCGTATCCTTAAAAAGATCAAGAGCAAAAAAAGCCGCCTTCTGTGTTGCCGCCGCGCTGAATACACCAAGGCCCTTAACGGCGATAATTTTAGCAGCCCTGCCTGTTTTTTGAGTATGTTTATCCCAATCTGTGCGAATTGTCTCCGGTGTATTTGCCTCCGTAAAAAGAGGATCGCTTCCCGCGTAGACAATATGATCTGGAGTAAACGCCGATGACACAGGATAGAAAGAAGGGCGATCTTTGATATAACGCGCTATTTCCCTGCTGTTCATAAAAGAAGAATAACCGCTAATTTCTTTTAATAATGCAAATATATCCACGTGCTTGCGGGGGATTTCTTCTGCGGAGATTCGCTCTTCATCAGAAAAATCCGGTTTTCTTATTATCTTAGCGCCGATTTTTTCCATTACTTCATCGTATACGCGCTTTATTCCCTCTATTGTGTCCGCTCCTGCAAAAATACCATGGTTTTGCAATAGAATAACGGACGGGTGCTTTTTTTGCGCAGCGTAATATTCGTCTAACGCTGTTTTTACAAGGCGGGAAAGAATGTAGCCTGGGTTTGTAGACGGAATCCACAATGTATCTTCGCAGAAAATTTCCTTAAAAGCGGTTTCTCCATTTTTGGAGCAGCATAGTCCGTTTACCAAAGCCGGGTGCAGGTGGACAACATATGAAAAGGGGATGATATCGTGTAACAGCGCTTCTACGCTTGGCCTTTTATCTCCTTCTTTTCGCGCCGCCATTAAATCGGCTAATACTTCTTTTTCCCTTTCTTCGCTGGATGCGGGGTATGCTTTTTCCCAGATTGCGTTTAATGCCTGCCTGTCCATTTTTACAAAGGAATCCGCCGTTGCATCTGCAAGAGAAAAACCTGACGCTTTTACAAATAAGGTTTCTTCATCTTTAAAAGAGGTATTTCCTCCGCCTGCAAGCGTATATTCCGGATTACTTCCGTAAAAACGGGATAACTCAGACAGCTTTTCAATGCTCATAAATATTAATCCAGATGAAACATTTCAATTAACGTACTGCTTACGGGCGATTCATCAGGATTTGTATCCATTACATCCTTCATCATGTGCCACCATTTTTTAATTATTTCTTTTTGCGGCAAATCATCGTTTGTAGCGTCGTCCGCAAGGTATTGAAAAGCGAATAACGTATTGGTTTTATTGTCAAGGTATATCGAATAATCCGAAACGCCGGCTTTTCTTAATTCATCTTTAAGTTCAGGCCAAATTTCATCATGGCGTTTTTTATATTCAGCTTCACAGCCGGGTTTTAATCGCATCGCAAAGGCATTTCTTCTCATTTCAACTCCTGAATGTAGTATATACCTCATTTATAGGTGAAATCAATGAAAAAAGAATGTTTTAAACAGGGAATATTATTTGAGACTACTGATATTAGGGGAGGCTTTTCCAAAACCAACTGAGTTTTGGAAATAGCACAGGTAATTTGATATAAATAAAGATATAATTATATTTTAATTTAACGTTAATCGCTTACTTATACTTATTTCTCCTATTGACGGCTCAATAATACTCATGAGATAATATAAGAAATAAATCCTACAGGAGGAATTAGAATGAAGAAAATTGGTTTTTTACTGCTCATCCTTATGATTCTGCCGATGATGCTTTTCGCCAGTCCGGCGCAGGATACATCCGGTTCCCTTCGCTTTGGCTGGTGGGGAAATGTCGCGCGTGATGACAGGACAAACGCAGTAATTAGGTTGTTTGAAGCAGTCAACCCCGGAGTTAAAGTTGAAGCTGAAGCCGGTGTTGCTTTTGCAGCCTATTGGGACAGACTGGCTACGCAGTCAGCCTCAGGGAACCTTCCTGATGTTATTCAACAGGATGTTTCATGGATCAAATTATATAACACAAATGGTCAGCTTCAGGACTTGACTCCGTATGCCCGCGCAGGCGGAGCTATTGACCTTACATACTGGCCTTCTGGCGCTGTTGCAGCCGGAAGAATTGGGAATACGCTTGCCGGTCTAATCCTTGCAACCAATGCATGGGGGATGATTGTAGACCCCGCGGTTCTCCAGAGAGCAGGTGTTACAATTGACGACACTACATGGACATGGACGGATTATGAAAGAATTGCCAATCAGATTTATACAAGTACAGGTGTTCAGTCTATTCCTCCGTTCAATTTCAGGCAAGTTTTAGAGCATATTTCCCGCCAGTTTGGCAGTCCATGTTTTAATGATGATAACAGAACGCTTGGCATTACCAATAATCAGACAGCTTATAATGCTGTCAGGGATTATTTGAATATGGAAATGCGTCTGATGAATGCCGGTATACTCTATGATATACAGGATGCATGGATTCAGGGAAAAGCAATGGCCGAAGAACCTTTACCGCTCGGGAAGACATGGAATCAAATGAACTGGAGTAACCAGCTTGTAGGCTTCCAGGACGCGGCGCGCCGCTCTCTGGATTATATTTTGTTCCCAAGCGTACCCGGTAAAACAGCTAACGGCACATATTACAGAGCGTCAATGTTTATTTCCATGACAGCCAGATCACAGAATAAAGATCTTGCCGCAAAATTTATAAACTTCTTTGTTAATGACCTCAGCGCAGGCCGTATTCTTCTCGCTGAACGAGGAATTCCTGTTAATACCCAGATCCGCCAGGATATTTATGGTGTTCTTAGTGCAGGCGACCAAAAAGTTGCGAATTACATTTCAAGGATAGAACCCTATACTTCTCCTGCTGATCCTGCATATCCTTCGGGAGCGGGTGAAATTGAAAACCCGGTTATGCGTAACATCGTACAGGAAATCTTCCTTGGCAGGCTTACTGTAGATAACGGTCTTGCCCAGGTTGTGCGGGATTCTAATGCTGTATTAGCCAGAGAAAACCGGTAACCGGTAAATATGGATGACCGCCTTAAAAAGCGGTCATCTGTTTTTTATCCGTATTACATTATTGTTTTTGTGAATGAAGTTAAAGATAATGACAGCGGGAGTGTTCAATGAAAGCTTACTATACCGGTAAAAGGCAATTGAAGGAGGATATTGCAGGGTTTCTCTTTATAAGTCCATGGCTTATTGGTTTCTTTGCCTTTGCGATTATCCCGATGGGGATGTCATTTTATTTTTCTTTTACAAGGTATAATCTTTTTACTCCCCCTGCCTTTAACGGACTGGAAAATTTTCAGCGAATGGTAACTGATTCCCTGTTTTGGAAGACACTTCAAGTTACCTTTATTTATGCTTTTTTCTCGGTTTCCCTTCGTCTAATTTTTGCGTTTTTTTTAGCTTCGCTTTTTAAACGTGCTTCATGGATGACAAAAGTATATACAACCGCATATTATATCCCCTCACTGGTCGGCGCAAGCGTCGCGATTGCCGTTTTATGGCGGCGTATTTTTATGTCCGACGGTTTGATCAATATTGTTTTACAGGCTATTGGGATAAAAAGTAACATAAGCTGGATTGGGAATCCTGATACAGCGCTCGGAGTTATAGTTATTCTTGCGATTTGGCAGTTCGGCTCTTCAATGCTGATATTCCTGGCGGGACTTAGGCAAATTCCTAAAACTTATTACGAAGCGGCGTCTATTGACGGAGCCGGCTGGATTAACCAATTTTTCAGGATAACGCTTCCCCAGATGACGCCGATCATTTTCTTCAACCTCATTATGCAGCTTATTAACGGTTTTACGGCTTTCAGTCAGGCTTTTATTATATCAGGAGGCTCAGGCGATCCGCAGTATAATACCTTGTTTTACGCGTTGTATGTATATATGCGGGCTTTCAGGGGTACGCCGGATATGGGGTATGCCTCGGCTCTGGCCTGGGTACTTGTATTAATCATTGCTGTATTTACCGTAATTATATTTAAAACTCAGAACCGCTGGGTGCATTACGAATCATAAGGCGGCTAAAAATGGATTTATCACAAAGACAACGCAGAAAAGATTTTATTAATTCCGGATTGTATCATTTATTTATGATTGTATTCGGGTTTTTTATGCTTTATCCCATATTGTGGATGATAATCAGCTCTTTTAAACCGAACAATGAGATATTTGACAGTATTTCGCTTATTCCGGTTAATCTTACTTTTGAAAATTACATCCGCGGCTGGAGATTCAGCGAAAATACGCAATACTCGTTTACCAATTTTTTTGCTAATTCCATTTATATATCATCGATAACCACTATCGGCGCAGTGCTTTCCTCCTCGCTAGTCGCTTATGGTTTCGCGCGTATTCGTTTTAGGGGAAGGGCTTTCTGGTTTAGCTGTATGTTCCTTACCCTTATGCTGCCTTATCAGGTAGTTATGGTTCCACAGTACATTATGTTTTTCAACTTTGGATGGGTGAATACTTTTTATCCGCTTATTATACCTCAATTCTGCGGGCAGGCTTTCTTTATTTTTTTAATGGTACAGTTCTTTCGCGGAGTGCCTATGGAACTGGATGAATCGGCTGTAATCGACGGATGTAACAAATTTAATATTTTTATCCGTATTCTTTTCCCGTTAATTAAACCGGCTTTGATCACATCCGCGATATTCAGTTTCTACTGGAGGTGGGACGACTTTCTGGCTCATCTTCTTTATCTTAACCGGACACAACTCTACACTGTATCTCTGGCTTTGCGGAATTTTGCTGATCCAACATCACATACAGATTGGGGTGCTATTTTTGCGATGGGATCATTATCCCTTCTGCCGTCACTTGTTATCTTCTTCCTTTTTCAAAAATATATTGTGGAAGGTATCAGCACTACCGGTATGAAGGCTTAAATCACTGCTACAATGCTGGAATTAAATGGTGTTTCCAAAGTATATGGTTCGCGGAAAGTACTTGATAACATCAGTTTCTCTTTAGGCGATCATGAGGTATTGGGTTTTCTAGGTCCCAATGGCGCGGGGAAAACCACAACCATGAATATAATCACAGGTTTTTTATCTTCTGCATCGGGAACTGTAAAACTGAACGGACATGAAATAATGGAAGATCCTATAAACTGCAAGAAACAAATCGGATATCTTCCAGAACAGCCTCCGTTGTATCCCGATATGACTGTTGAAAGTTATCTTTTCTTTGTTTTTGATTTAAAGAAAATTACTTTACCCAGGAAAGAACACATAGCAGAAATTTGTAGTTTAACGGGAATTTCCGATGTGCGCAGCAGAATTATCAGAAACTTATCAAAAGGTTATCAGCAGCGCGTCGGCCTGGCTCAGGCAATGCTCGGGAATCCTAAGCTTCTGATTCTTGATGAACCTACCGTGGGTCTTGATCCAAAACAGATTCTTGAAGTGCGGGAGTTAATAAGGGAACTTGGTAGAAAATGTGCGGTGATTTTCTCTTCTCATATTTTACAGGAAATTCAATCTGTCTGCGAACGGATAATAATTATTAATAACGGCGCGATTATTGCAAACGATACTCCGCAGCGGCTTTCCTCCCTTGCGGGTGAAAATAATCTGCTGTTGTGCGCGGGATTTCCGAATGGTGTTTCACCTGACGATGTCTCGCCGAATGAGCTGATGCAGCACCTTGAAAAACTTGCAGGGGTTATATCTGTAAAGCATACAGGGAATCCTGATTGTACAACGGAGTTCCCTGCGCAATCAGATTCTTTTGAGTTTCTTTTGGAAGTTGCCGCAGGCAAAGACATTCGCCGTGAGCTTTTTAAATTACTCGCTGAAAAAAACTGGCCGATTTTATCCCTGCATAAAAACGACATCTCTCTTGAAGATGCGTTTTTACGCCTTACCGCGGGGGATTCCTCAAAACTTATCGCGCTTTTTAATAAGGGAGCGGCATAATGAACGCGATAATCAGGCGGGAATTATCAGCATATTTTTCATCTCCGATCGGATTCATTTATCTTGGGGTTATTTATTTTCTTTCTGGTCTGTTTTTATTAACAGGATCTTTGGCAGCAGGCAGCGCTGATTTAAGACCGGTTTTTTCATCTCTTTTGTCCGTGGTTATGTTTTCTACTCCCATTCTTACCATGCGTCTTATGTCGGAAGATCGCCGCAGGCGTACAGATCAAATATTACTAACTTCTCCCATTAGTCTTGGAGCGATAGTTGCAGGGAAATTTCTTGCGGCGGCAATTGTTTATATAACAGGGATTTCCGTTACCATAATATATGCTGTTACATTAAGTTTTTTTTCTTTGATAAGCTGGGCAATCATTATTGGGAATTATATAGCGCTTTTACTCCTTGGTTTAGCGTTCATCTCCATCGGGCAATTTATTTCTTCACTCACCGAGAATCAGGCAATTGCCGCCATCGGCACTTTCGCTGTAGTGCTTGGAATTTTGTTTCTGGAGGCGCTTCCCGCTATTATTCCCAATCCGGTTTTTATTTTGATTATTGAGGAAATTTCTTTTACCATGAGATTTACACCGATAACAAGCGGCATACTTTCAGTTTCCAATCTCTTTTTCTTTATCAGCGTATGTATCATTTTCCTGTTTCTTACTACCAGAGTTCTGGAAAAAAGAAGGTGGAGCTAAATGAGTACTGCTGGAAATATTTTAAACAACAGAAATATGAAGTACGGAACAGTTTCTGTTGTTATTACTATATGTGTTGTTCTTTTTATTGTTCTTCTTAATGTTGTACTGACTCTTCTTTTTATGAAATTTCCCCTCAATGTTGATCTTACGAAAAACCGCGTTTTTGAGATTTCAAAAGACACAGAAAACATTCTGACTGCTCTGGATCATGATGTAACAATTTATATAATGAACAGCGAGTCCGGTTTTATTTCCGCTTCTCCGCAGGATTATTTTATTCAGGCGAATGAAGTTATCCGCAAATACGCTCAGTATTCTTCCCATATGCGTATTGAGTATGTGGATTTAATCCGCAATCCGGATTTTGTTTCAAGATACCCTCAGGATCAAATCAGAATGAATGATATAATTGTAACTTCACAGTACAGGCACAAAGTTATTTATCCTTCTGCTCTATTTAATATTTTCAGTTCCGAGTACGGAGATTATGTTACCTCTTCCAGAGCGGAACAGGCTGTAACATCGGCGTTGATTAATGTAATCAGCAATAAAGAGTTCTTAGCACTTATCTTGTCTGGACATGGCTTTCAGGATGTGCTTTCTTTTCTGGAACTTTTATTACTAAACAATTACAGTGTAGCCGAAATTAATCTGTTAACAAACGAAATCCCTTCCGAAGCTTCGCTTCTTATTCTGGCCAATCCGGCGCGCGATCTTTCTCCTGAGGAATTAAGAAAAATTGACAATTTTTTAAATAGCGGGAACAACAGGGTGTTTTTTTATCTTGCCTCTGTGGTTCAGCCGACAGTACCAAATCTTGACGAGTTTTTAAGTGAATGGGGCATAGCAGTTGATTCAGGACTTGTTTTTGAAACTGATAATAACCGGCTTATATCTCCGTCGCCATATATCGCGATTGTGGATTATGCCGATGATAAATATTCCCAAAACATGATACAAAGAAATCTGCAGCCAATGATTGCGCAGTCGCGCCCCCTAAGGGTTGTTTATAACGAGTTCCGATCCCGCTTTGTTACACCGCTTTTAAAATTTTCAAGCGCATCAGGAATCAGGCCGCAGGACGCGCCCAATGACTGGGTACCAAGTCCTTCATACATTACAGGTAATGTGCCTTCTCTTTTGCTTTGTACCCAGGCTGGATATGACGCTGACAGGAATCAGGTGAAAAATCATGTGCTTGTCAGCGGATCTGTTCTCGCGCTGGAAGAAAGCACGCTCGGCAATCCATATATTGCCAATTCCGCCTATTTTCTGGATTTGCTTGGAAGCCTTACAGGCCGCGAAGATAATTTCTACATTATGGACAAAATTATCGGGTTTACAGAGCTTAGAGCAAGTTATTCACAAATTATTATCATGATTATAATTTTTGTTGTACTGCTGCCTCTAGCAATCTTAAGCGCAGGGATTACCGTGTGGTGGCGCAGGCGGCATAAATGAAAAGACTATCATGAATAAAAGAATCATTTTTTTATTTATAATGCTGATTGTTTTAACGTCTCTTGGCGTTGCTGTCTTTATTCTCACAGGAGAAAAAGAAACTTCTCCTGCCATGGAACAGGCAGATGAGGCAGAGTATATTTATGTAACAGGGAGCATAAATGATGTCAGGTATGTAACAATACGCAACGGCCATGGTGAATATACAGTCCGGGGCGGAGAAATTCCGTCAATTGCAGGGTATGACGATCTGCCGATTAGTATTTTCTATTTTCTTAATATCCTTGATGTATCTTCAAGGCTTACCTCTTATGGGCTTGTAACAGACGAAGCTGCAGACCTTTCTGTTTTCGGCCTTGATCCCGCTCAGGCGCAATTGATTATACAGTCTGATAGCGGGATAGTGACTATTCTTCTTATAGGTTATAACGCGCCTGACGGTAATATGTATGTAAAACTGGATGAATCTCCTGAGGTTTTTCTGGCTTCATACTTTGACGTAAGCATTTTTCTGGGCAGTCTTTTTTCCCTGGTAGATACCTCTCTTACTCCTTTTGCGCAAATGGATAAAGATGAAACGATTGTCTTTGATAAAATTGTTCTTGGCGGTTCAGTACGGGAAGCAATTACAATAATGAACACGGTTAAATCTGACAGCAATATAGGTTTTGGCCTTATCAGCCCATTTGAAGTAACAAGCCCGGTAAATGCGGCAGTCAGCATGGACAATATAGCTATGCTTGAATCAATGTTCGGATTGTACGCGGATCGTTTTGTCGCAAATATTTCCGGCAACAGTAATACGCGGAGCGATGAATTAAGCAGGTACGGACTATCGCAGCCTTGGTCTACACTGGATTTAACTGCGGCGGGTTTTAATTACCGTCTGGTTTTTTCTGAACCGGACGGCAGCGGGAAAGTTTTCATTCACCGCGAAGGAACAACATATATCTATGAAGGCAGAGTAGTTAATTTTCCGTGGTTTGAGATCGGCCATTTTGATTTGATGAACAAAATAGTAATCCTTCCATATATTGACAATATTGCTTCGATCGATATTAAAACACCGCAAAGGACAGTTACATTTTTGTTAACAGGAGAAAACGAAAAATTAGCAGTGAGAGCTGCAGGCATTGATATTGATACAGGAAATTTCCGCACCTTTTATCAAAACCTTATCGGCGCCAGATATGACGAATACAATGAATATTCAGCGGGAGAGCAGCATCTTCCGTTTCTGGAAATTGTTTACAATTACCGTGACAGAAATAAAAACGCAGACACAGTCAGCTTTTATCAGGCAACAGCAAGGCGGGTATTAACAAGTCTGAATGGCGGCAGAGCCCATTTTACACTATCCGCGTATACCGACAAAATACTATCCGATCTGGATATCATTCTCTCCGGTGAAAGAATACGTCCTTATTTATAGTAATTTATATGTACAGGGGGAAATATAATGACAATTAACGGAAAGACAGCGCTTTGTTATGCGAAAATGGGTGCTGATACCATTATTAGGAAATTTTCAACAGAGGATCTGCCTCCCAAAAACCGCTTCCATTACCATCAGGGGGTTTTTCTTTCCGGAGTGGAAAGGACATACCTTTTATGCAAAGACAGAAAATATTACGACTATATAAAAAACTGGATGGATTATCATATTGATAAAGACGGAAAAATTAAATATAACGATAACGGACTTCAGTTTGATGACATGATGCCGTCTATTATGCTTTTTAATCTGTATAATGACACAAAAGACGAGCGCTATAAAAAGGTTCTGACCGATTTTTCATCGCTTGTGGATGTGTGGCCGACAAATGCGCGCGGAGGATTCTGGCATAAAGATATACGTCCCAATCAAATGTGGCTGGACGGTCTTTATATGATTGGCCCTTATTGTGTAATGTACGCTTATTATTTTAACAAACCTTATTATTACGAAATAGTATATCAGCAGATGAACCTGATGAGGCGAAACATGACAGATCCGGTAACCGGTCTTTTATACCATGCGTGGGACGACTCAAAAGCAATAGATTGGTGCGATAAAGAAACCGGTCTTTCACCGGAATTCTGGGGGCGCGCTATAGGCTGGTACGCTGTAGCTGTTATGGATATTCTGGACTTCTTCCCACAGGAACACCCGCGCAGACATGAGTTTGTAAGCGCGGGAATTGATATAATAAATGCTCTCGTGCGTTTTCAGGACGAACAATCAGGCCTTTGGTATCAGGTAGTAGACAAGGGAGATAGGGAAGGGAACTGGCTCGAGACCTCATGTTCATCGCTTTATACTTACGCAATCGCAAAAGCGATTAAGAAGGGATTGCTGCATAAATCATATGTAAAGTACATTAACCGCGCTTATGAAGGAATCATTAACTCACTGAAGTTCAAGGATGAAGATTTGATCATTCCCAATATCTGTATCGGTACAGGGGTGGGAGATTACCGGTTCTATATTGACCGTCCGACAGTAGAGAACGATCTTCACGGCATGGGTGCTTTTCTGCTCATGTGCAGCGAGTATTACGATACGTGCAATCAACTGGGTTTATAGCCATTTGTTGTTAAAATGTTATCATGTCTTTTATTTTAACAGGCTCCCCTGAAGCGATTGATTTGTTACCCGCAATCCCGGTCAAAATGGAATATACTCCGTCAATGTGGGAAGCGGCGCGTTTGAATCTGTCTTCCTTTGGCTCGCCGAATATATCGTTCAGCATTACATTATCGCCGCCGCCGTGCCCGCCCTTTCCTTCGGTAAACTCAATGTCGTATTGATTGCCGAACATGGGCCAGAATACAATTGATTTCTGCGAAAGAGCGCCTTCTTCGCTTTTTTCTCCGCCGGCGTTAATATACGCTTTCTCTTTTACGCTTACTTCCAGCCGCCCCTTTGATCCGTTAAAGACGACATTGTAGCCTTCCCACGGCATATAAGCGTTCAATGAATAAGTCATGATTGCATTATTCCGGTAACGGATTAAAAGCCCCATTGTATCTTCTATTGAAATCTCATCTGAGAATACGCTGCGGTCGCGGATATAACCTGAATCATTTTCTGCGTCAAGATATAGGGACTTCATTGTTTCATTGTTTTCCATATCTATTGCAAACGGATCTTTTTTTGCAGCTTCGCTGCCGTAGCAGCGGTAATAAAAGTCTTTAATTCCTCTTTTTTCAGCGTTTTTCATTCCATAGAAATTCAAGTCTCCCATCGCGAATACTGTTTCAGGGACAGTTCCAAGCCAGAAGTTTACCAAATCAAAATGATGAGTTGATTTATGTACCAGTAAACCCCCTGAGTTTAATTTGTTCCTGTGCCAGCGGCGAAAATAATCCGCTCCGTGATATGTATCCAAAAGCCATTCAAAGTGAACGGAAAAAACATCACCCAATAATCCGTCCATTATAATTTCACGGATTTTGGTGTTATGGGGAGCGTAACGGTAATTAAATGTTACACGTAATTTCTTCCCTGTTCGCTTCTGGCAGTCAAGGATCGACTGGGCTTTTTTCTCGTCAATAGTAATTGGTTTTTCTGTAATTACGTCATAGCCTTTTTCCATTGACCGGATTATATAGTCGTGATGAGTGCGATCCACGCTTGTTACAATTACAGTGTCAGGTTTAATTTCATCAAGCATTTTATCAAAATTGGTGTAATTGTATGTTTTCGCTTCTGGAACCCTGTATTCATCTTTTAGCAGCCTGTTCGCATAATTCATCCGCGTCTGCGATATGTCGCAAAATGCCGCTATCTGGGCATTGTCTTTGTATGTTGTGGAGACAGCCTCATAATACATGCGCGCTCTTCCGCCTGTCCCGACCTGTACATATTTTTTCTTTGCCACTGTTTTCCTCGCTTCACAGCTTCTTTCCAAGCCACGCTTCTTTAAGCCATACCTGCCTGTAGTCTTCAAGTTCGGGGAAGCTGTCTTTTTTTTGTTCAATATAGCTTATTTCAAAATCTTGCGCCAAGTCATTTAAAGATTTTCTGCTGAGCGCCATCTTTGCAATCATTGCAGCTCCCAGCGCGGATGCTTCATTTATGTCGGTCAAGAATACTTTATTATCGCAAAGGTAAGAAGAAAGCAGCAGGTTATAGGATTCGTCTTTTCTAAAACCGCCTTCTGTGTACACATCATAACCAGGTTTAATGCCAGTACGTTCAAGCGCTGTAAGAGTCTGTAATACAAGGGAAATGCGCAGGACAGCGAATAATGTTTCATAATCTGCAGGGCTCGTTTCCGTACTGTCAATTAAATAACTTTTTCCGTTAACAGAGATACGGGCTCTTGATTCCGGAAACTGTCCAGAGCCTTTTGTTAATTCAGGCAGCAGAAAGAGTTTCTTCTCTTTTAATATACGGCGGTATATCTCTTCATTCCAGCCGGGAATATCAATTCTTTTATGCAGCCTTTGAAAATGCTCTGACCATGTTTCAAACTCAAGTCCGCCAAGAAAGATTGCGGTTTTTATCGGAGTTCCGAAGGCTGAAATGTTAAAAAACACAACTTTCCCAAGTTCATCGGGAGAGAAGCCGTATTTTTCAACAGGGTTCATGATTACGCACCATGTTCCGGTGGAATTTAAAATAAATCCTCTCTCTCCTTTTTTCGCAAAATGGGGAAGAAGCGCTGAGTTTGAATCATGAATGCCCATTGTTACAATTGTTTCTTTGGATAGCCCTGTCTTATCTGCGAAATCATCACTGATATTTCCAAGTGTATCCCACGACTTGTACAGCTTGCCGGGGATTAAGCTTGCCATTCCCAATTTATGCGCGGCACTGGAGAGACAGCTTTCTTTGTGATTCCATAAATATGTATGATTGCCCATATAGGTGCTTTCAACTCCGGCTTTTCCCGTAAAACGGAAACCCCAGTATTGAGGGTAGGGTAGCACTGATACTGTATTTTTAAACATGTCTGTAAATTGTTTCTGTGTGAAGAATAAACCTTTTGCCGGATTTATCAGTGCTTTAAATGCGGGAGTTCCTGTTTCTGCCTGAAGATCTTCTTTTGTTCCGAATGTTTCATAGAAATTGCGATGAAAATCATCTCCTGATTCAAGCGAGCAATCTTCACCCGTCTTCGGCGTGTTGGACTGAGGTTCATGCGTGTAGTACACACATGGAACAGCGGTTTTTCCGTCATTCCCTACACATACATAAGTCGCGCCGTGCGTACAAACTGATATTGCCTTTATCGGATATTTTTCCGAAAATAATTTTATTTCAGCTGTAAACCATTCTTCCATTGCTTCAAGGTCATGGCACTCTATGCCGTCAATCATCAGCGGATCAAAGACAAGGTAGTGCGCGTCCATCTGATGCAGTGAATCATCATAAACAGCGACTCTCTTATTGGTCATTCCAATATCAATCACCGCAATGGCATATTCCATGTTCATCTCCGTTTATGGAAAATTTTTCTTTAAAGCGGCTAACCGCCACGTTTTACCTCTTGATACTATAATAACTTATGTTTAATAATTGTAAAAGTATATTAAATTATGAATTTATATATTGAAAATTCATGTACTGATCCTCAGTTTAACCTTGCACTTGAACAGTATATTTTTGACTTTTTGGATCGAAAGCACAATTATTTTATGTTGTGGCGGAATAATAATTCGGTTATTGTCGGCAAAAATCAGAATACATTAGCTGAGATTAATCTTCCTTTTGTTAAATCCAATAACATCAATGTGGTAAGGCGGCTTTCAGGCGGCGGAGCTGTATATCATGATTTAGGAAATATAAACTTTACATTTATAACCGGAGCGGATAATGAAAAAATTGATTTTTCATTATTCTGCGGTTTTATCCAAAAAGCGCTTGTTTCTTTCGGTATTCCAGCGGAGATTTCAGGACGCAATGACATAACGATTGGAGATAGTAAAATTTCCGGTAACGCGCAGTATGTAAAAAACAGAAGAGTAATGCACCACGGCACTTTACTGTACGATTGCGATCTTGATATGCTTTCCGGCGCGCTGACTGTAAAAGAAGATAAATTTGAATCAAAGGGGATAAAATCTGTAAGGAGCCGTGTAGCGAATATCCGGCCTTTTTTAAAAGAAGATATACCGGTTGAGAAGTTTTCGGCGAAACTGGGAAAATATCTTTTTAATGAACTGGATATGAACGAATATAATATTTTTAATGATGATATTTGCAAAATAGAGAAGCTTAAAGAGGAGATTTATTCTAAATGGAGCTGGAATTACGGCTCTTCTCCCCCGTATAATATCCGAAAAATCAGGCGGATCGAAGGCTGCGGTAATATTGAGATTCTTCTTGATGTGGGAAAAGAAGGAATAATTAATAACATTGTCTTTTTCGGCGACTTTTTCGGGAGCAGTGATCCGGCAGAGTTAGCTGATGCATTAAAAGGACATCATTTTGAGTACGGTGAAATTAAAGGAGCTATAAAGGAAATGGATATACCTCTTTTCTTTTATGATATTTGTGCAGCAGGCTTTCTCTCCCTGCTGTTTGAGTGAGAATAATGAGATTAATGCTTTTTTGGATCAATGTAATTTTTAAGAGGGTGCTGTCTCTCTTTAAAACTTCTCCTGTTATGGTAATCTGGATATTTGTAATAATCGGAGCTTTCATTTTTGCCGCCGCAAACAGGCATCTTGTAATAAAGCCGGATAACAGTACGCTCGTTATTGTTACTCTGCTTCTTGCGCTTTTTTCTGTTCTTGCGTCTTTTAAAAATTACGATACAATACCGGTATTAACATTATATTCAAAAAGCAATATTGCAAATAAGTATATTCTCGCAGGATTTTTTCTTAAAAAAGCTTTTATTAATAATATTTTATTAATAATTTTTTGTATTTTGGCATTGGATTCTGCCTCAAATATCTTTTTGTTTCTTGTCTTTATTGGGGTACCTGTTTTTTTTATATTTCTGGCATTTCTGATAATGTATAAAAAAAATAATTATGCAAATAATCAATCAATAAAGAAAGAAAAAAGGGCATTGAGAATGAATCCGTATATAAAAACAATTATTTATGATTACTTGACTCCGGATTTTTTTGCTCTTTTTGCTTTATGTGTCTCTCTTTTTATTGTTATCACAGCTGAGTATACAGGAAATTTTAATTCCCTTTTGGCGATGAAGAATCAAATAACCTATTTTATCATTGTTTTTGTTTTATTTTCTGCAGGTTTTTCCGGAATTATTGAATCAATACAAAATATTAACTGGAAGTATCAGGCAATAATAACAGAGAACAGCTTTAAATATCATTATAAAAGAACTCTTCATTTTATTGCATTAGCGTACGGACTTTTACTTGCAGTTTTTATTATTATGGGATGTTTAATAAATCCTTTTTTAATGTTTAAATATGTCTTTTGCATATTCATAATAATGTTTTCAACCATCAATATAGCATTTACTGCCATAAATAAATTAATAAAAACGGTAATTCTGTGCCTTCTTGTTGTGTCAACAGCCTGGATAGGTACATTGCCTGTATTTTATATGCCGTTATCGGCAATACCGGTTTTGATCACATTTATTAAAGCAAAAAACGAATACAGGGAATGGTATTTACTATGATTATCTGCGGAAATCTTTCTAAAATATTCAGCTCCAACTCAGGAATTAAAAATATCAATCTTGAATTCAAACCCGGAATTATTTACGGAATTATCGGTTATAACGGAGCGGGAAAGACAACACTGTTTAACTGTATTGAGGGTCTTTACACTCCGACATCAGGATTTGTCTCCCATAACGGAATAAAGACAGAAAATGAAAAGGAGTTTCCTGCAATAAGAAGAAAAATTGCCTTCTTGCCAGGCGATGATTATCTATATCCCTGGCTGACATGCATGGAAAACATTGAACTAGCAGTTATATTAAAAACAGGGAAAAATAAATTAACAAAAGACACAGATGAGCTGGTTCGTTACTTTGAAATTGATAAATACAGGGATAAGCGGTTCAGGGAATGTTCGTCAGGAATGAAAAAGAAAGTGCAGATAGTCATCAGTCTTATCGGAGATATTGACACAATTATATGGGATGAGCCAAATAACGGACTTGATATGATTTCAAATATAAAGATAAAGAACCTCATTAAACATTATAAAAGCAAAAATGTTACGATACTTTTTTCAAGCCATGTTATTGAGTTTCTGGATAAATTTATAGATACCTGCGTTTTATTGCATGAAGGAGAAATTATGGAAAACAATAATCTGCAGAATACCGGTTCTTTGGAAGAATTATTTATGAAGAATATACCTCAGCATGTTTTAATGCCGTTTAATCAGCCTTCATGGTCAGAATATAAAAAATAACAATACTCAAGTTTCCGCTTATCGAATTTATCAATATTTACTCTTTTACACTCCAGAAAATATTTCTGGTTCTCGTCATCCATAAAATTGTCAATAGCATAAACATCGCATCGGCGGCGGCTATATTAATTCTTAAGTTTTTTGTTTTCCATAAAGTTTAATCTTGCGCATAACGATGTCTGGAAGGTAAAGCAGTCCAGCCCTTCAGGAACATCATCAAACGATTTAACCTGAACCGAGGGCATAAAAAAATGGTAATCAGCGTTATTTCCTGCATCTGTATAATAAACGAACAAAAGTGTCACTTAACCTGCAAAATAAAGGTATGAAATGACAATTAAACATTAGGGTATTTTATTGCGTTATTTATAAGTATTCTGATGTAAAGTTCCTTCCTTGTATTGTATGCCACTTTAATCTAAAGTGATATATCACTATAGACTATAGTGAATATTCACTTTAGCCTATAGTGACTGATTACTATAGGCTGCAGTATGAACTCACACTAAGGAAGAAAAAGAAGCCTGTAAGCGCTTAAATTGTCTGCGATTTCAGAGTATAATTGGGAAGGCAAAAAAGGCAATGCGCTTTTATAAACCGTGTGAGGGCGACGGGCGCTGTTTCTGTACGATCAGGGCGGAGCGCCGATATCCTATTCCCAAATCTTTTTTAAAATGATACAATTGCATAAATGGCTGAGATATACAACGATTATCTGGAAGATGCGGACTTTGATACTATTCTGTCTCCTGATATAGATTTTACCGGAACATTGCGCTTTGAGAAACCTTTTTTGATCAGGGGCAAGGTTTCTGGTGAGATAAACTCGACAGGATTGCTGGTTGTTGACGAAAGTGCCGTTGTGAACGCAAACATACAGGCGCTTCGCGTTCTTATAAGAGGACAGGTTAAGGGTGATGTTACTGCCACGGAGAAAGTGGAAGTTACAGTTAACGGAAAACTATCGGGAAATGTAACGTCTCCTGAGATTCATATGGAAACAGGCTGCGTTTTTAATGGACGATGCACTATGGTTGGGAAGAATCAATCATGAAAAGAAATATCAGGAATTTGCTGTTATTGCTGGTTCTTACGGTGTTTACTTTTGGTTTATACGCTCAGAATGTTCCTGATGCGCTTGCGGAATACCGCATCGGCAATTATGAACGGGCGGTTCAAATCTGCCGTGATGAAATAGCTGAAAATGCCAATAACCTTGAATCCCATGTTGTTATCTGCTGGTCGCTCATCAGGCTTAACCGGTTTGAAGAAGCGCTGCGTTACGCCCGCACAGGCCGCGCTATAAATCGTTTTGATGTAAGGATTACCCAGATACTGGGAGAGGTTCATTATAATCTGGGCATGAACAATGAAGCGCTGGCATTTCTTCAGGAATATGCATCCGCGGCTCCTGAGGGGCAGCGGATTGATCAAGTGTATTATTTGATGGGAGAGATTTATATTCGGCAGGGTAAGTTCCGCTATGCGGATATTGCCCTTTCCACCGCTGTTCACTGGATGCCGAATAATGCGGCATGGTGGGTCAGGCTCGGCTTTACCCGCGAAAACGCATCGGATTTAACCGGCGCGAGAGAAGCTTATGAATACGCGCTGACTCTCAATTCACAGTTAACCGATGCCCGCCGCGGGATTGACCGGATCAGACAGAACATGGGTATCAGATAGTATGCAGTTGCTGACAGCAGATGATTAGTAAATTGGGGCTTCCTCAAAACCTTCGAACACTGAACCTTCTGTTCGCAGGTTTGCTTTTTGGGGAAAACTGTCTTAATTATTATTAATATTTATAACAGAGTTTAAGAGTGCCTTCTTTTTTGGTTCTTACGTTGGGCTGCAAACTAAACCAACTGGAAAGCGAAGCAATTTCGGACACGTTTTTTCTAGCTGGTTTTACGGAATCAGGGGCCGGGAATCAGGAAACAAAGAGCGGAGAACAAAATACCGGTAATTATCCGGCGATAATTGTAATTAATACTTGCACGGTTACATCGAAAGCTGATCAAAAGGCCAGACGTGTTATCAGAAAGGCGCTGCGCGATTACCCCGAATCATACGTTATTGTTACAGGCTGTTACGCACAGTTAAACAAAGCCGATTTGCAAAAACTGGGAACAGGCTGCGGGAATCGCCTTTTTATAGTAAAAAAAGATGAAATAATTAATCTGCCTCAGTATATTCGCGGCGGTTCAGCACGGTTAAGCGATAAACTTAATGCTTTTAATATATCCCTGTCTCAACGCGAAACAAATAAGCATAAAAGGCTCTTGCAAAACTTTCAAACCGAAGGTTTGCGTTTTAAAAGAGCTTCCATTGATAACCGTAGTTTTACAGGGCTTTTACCCGAAAAACTACTTAGCCGAGGCAAAACTAACCGAATTTTACAAGCGGCTCAAAATTTATTCGTTTTTAACCCCAGCCGATTTTCGCAGCATACAAGAAGTTTCCTGAAAATTCAGGATGGCTGCGATAAACATTGTACATATTGCAGAATCCGCCTTGCGCGCGGGCCGAGTATCAGCCTTGCCAAAGAAGAAGTACTGTCGCGTCTTCGTATTTTGGAGGAAAGCCATGCGGAGGCGGTGCTTACAGGAGTAAATATTTGCCAGTATAAGGATTGCGGATCGGGGATCGGGCTTGCAGGACTTTTGAAATATCTGCTTGAAGGTACAAAGAAAATCGCCGTTCGTTTATCTTCGCTTGCACCCGACTGTGTTGATGAAAATATTGCTGAAGTCTTATCGAATCGGCGAATCCGGCCTCATTTCCATTTATCGGTTCAATCCGGCAGTAATGAAACCCTTAAAAGAATGGGACGTTCCTACAGCGGCGAAATTGTTGAAAAAGCTGTCAATCTGCTTAGAAACGCAAAGGATGACCCGTTTATTGCCTGCGATATTATTACAGGGTTTCCTGGTGAGGCAATAAACGATTTTGAACAGACTGTCAGCCTGTGCCAAAAACTTGATTTTGCATGGTGCCATGTTTTCCCGTATTCAAAAAGAAGCGGCACTCCGGCATTTTCATTTTCTGGTGCAGTTGCCGAAACCGAATCGTCCCGCCGCGCGCAGCTTCTTATTAATTCAGCAAAGCTGGGAAAAGCTGATTATGTGCAGCGCTGGATTGGTCGGGAAATTGATGTGCTAATCGAAGAATCAAAACACCTTGAACATAAATTATCACCAGATAATGATCAATTTCACGAATTTTCAGGTATAATGGTACATGGAACTTCGGAAAATTACCTAAAAATACTTGTCAAATGTAAAGGAGAAAGAATATCTTTGCCTGGAACTGTGGTGCGCTGCAAAATAGTCGGCAATATGAATTCCTGTTATTTTGACGCATATGCAGATTTCTTATGATTTTTTCTGTAATATACTTGACTTAATTTACATTAGTGTTTAGTATGTGTTTATTGGGTTTGTATCTTAGTGATTTTTTGGGGGGTTTATGAAAAAAATTGTAACCCTTTTGCTTGTACTATGTATAGCTGGGGGAATTGCCGCAGCTCAGGAAGGTTTTTCTGTAGGCGGTGATACTGCTAAAGATTTAAGAAAAAATAGTAATTCCCTGTTCGCGGTGCCTTTTGCTTCTTACGAGATGGCTGTATCCGAGTTTGATATTTTCGGAGAATTGGGGCTCCCTTTAGGATTTAACGATATAAATAATAATTTATGGGTTAGTCTTGACCTTAGTATAAAAGCAACATATAACCTTGGCATCTCACCTACAGGGAGTATGGCAATTTGGCTGGAAAACTGGACGCATGTACCTTTCAAGGATTCCCTGATGCTTCCGTCAAGTTCTCCCATGAACAGGCCTTGGAGTTATACCGAAAATCTTGAAATGTATATGGGCGCTGGTGTGAACTATACCCATAATTTAAGCTTTGGAGATGTTTATGGTACGCTTGTTATGCCGTTTATTCTTCTTGGCGATAACAATACGGACCCATTTGATTTTGCAATGTTAAATTTGACATTAGGTATGGGTACTTCAATCGGTGTCGGAGGCGGCCTTACATTATTTAACTACATAAACAAAAATAAAAATAGCGATGATAAGTCTAATTTCTTTAATGATGTTGATGTCTTCGTCTCGTACACAACCGGCCCTCTTTCTGCCAGAGTTACTGTGAATATTCCGATTGAAAATGAGATAAAAGACGCTGGTATTAATATTATTCCTGAGGCGCAGTACAATCTTGACAGCGGCATTACCGTTTTCGGAGCGGTTCCGATTCAGGGCATTGGCCGGGATTATGACCCGACGGTTGGGTTCAAGATCGGCGGTAAATTAGGCTTTTAGATTCGTATCTGTAAATTATATCAGGGAGTGTTCTTTTTTCTTTAACCTGCTATGTTTTATGTATGGATAATAATTATCAAATTTTTATAGTTTTCGCTTGACAAAGATTTGAAGTACAGTTATATTCAAACTCCGGGCAAAAATTTATGTCCGTGCTTGGCCGTTCGATGGCCAGGCGGTATCAATAGATACCAAAGATATTTGGCAACGAGTCTGTCTTTGAGAGGAGGCAGGCAACAGGGAAGGGGGAGAGGTCACGAGACCGGCGAGTCGGTTTCGTGTAGGAGTTTCA
>WQSQ01000015.1 GCA_009787775.1 Treponema sp. | reverse complement strand
TTCTCCCTGTATACTTCGCGATATCCATCGCCTGACATATCCTGGAAGGCTCATCTGTCATTAAAACAACATCGGCGGCTTCGATTGCGGCGTCTGAGCCAAGCGCTCCCATCGCGATGCCGATGTCGGCGATTGCAAGTGACGGCGCGTCATTAATGCCGTCTCCTGCAAAAGCAAGTTTGCTTCCCGCTGTTTTATGTCCGTTTATTTTTTGAAGCGTCTGAACCTTTTCATGGGGAAGAAGTCCTGCGTATACTTCGTCAAGTTCAAGTTCTTCTGCAATTTTTTGCGCGGTTTCAGGATTATCTCCTGTCAGCATTACAGTCTTTTTAACTCCGCGCTTTTTAAGGGAAGATACCGCGATCTTGCTGTCTTTTTTTATTTCATCGGATATTACAATACAGCCTGCGTATACTCCGTCTTTTGCCGCGTATACTCTTGTGCCATAATTTAATGAATCATCAACGCGTATCCCGTTCTTTTCCATTAATTTCTGATTACCAGCTAAAATAACATTTCCGTTTATTTTAACGCTCACTCCGCATCCTGCGATTTCCGTGTAATCTTTTCCTTTTATTTGCTCATTAACCGCAAGATTCCTCTCCCTGCACTCTTTAATGACAGATAACGCTATCGGGTGATTTGAACCGCTCTCCGCGCAGGAAGCCAATTCAAGCAGTTCATTTTCACTGAACCCTTGCGCGCAATTAATCTGCGTAACTTTAAAAACGCCTTTTGTCAATGTTCCGGTTTTATCAAATACGACTGTCTCAAGCCGGCTTAACGCTTCAAGATAATTTCCGCCTTTGACAAGTATTCCGCTCTTTGCAGCTTTTCCTATCCCTGCGAAAAAACCCATCGGGATTGATAAAACCAAAGCGCAAGGGCATGAAATGACAAGGAATACAAGCGCGCGGTGAATCCATGTGTTCCATTCACCGGATAAAAACAAGGGCGGAACTACAGCAAGTAAAGCAGCCAGAAGCACAACTACAGGAGTATAAATTCGCGCGAATCTTGTAATAAAGTTCTCTGTCTTTGCTTTTTTATTAGCGGAGTTTTCAACAAGATCGATGATTTTTGAAACAGTAGATTCGCCGAATAACTTTGTAACTTTTACTGTTAACTTTCCGTTTAAGTTAACGCAGCCTGAAAGCACAGCGCTGTTTACTTCCGCCGTTCTGGGAACAGATTCTCCTGTCAGAGCAGAAGTATCGAGTAACGAAGCGCCTTCTGTTATTATTCCGTCAAGCGGGATTTTTTCTCCGGGTTTAACGATAATAAAATCTCCGATATTAACAGTATCTGGCGGCACTTTTACTATCTCATCCTGTTTTAACAGATTCGCGTAATCAGGTTTTATATTCATAAGACCGGTAATGGATTTTTTTGACTTCTCTACCGCCATCTCCTGAAAATACTCGCCAATCTGATAAAACAGCATAACGCCGGCAGCTTCCGGCGCTTCCCCTATTAAAAAAGCCCCGATTGTGGCGATACTCATAAGGAAGTTTTCATCGAACACCTTCCCCTGAAAAAGATTCGCAAGAGCGCGCAGTACAATATCAAACCCCAGAATAACATAGGCTGCTGCAAAAAGAACAAACGGAACTGTACCGCCGTGCGAGGTTATGTTTATTATAAAAGCGCACGCGTAAACGCAAGCTCCGAATATCAGTCTTATAAGGTTATTTTTCGCGTTGAAATTGATATCAAGTATATTCTTCATTTTATGTCTCCTGCGGCCACGCCGCTGTTTATTAAATATGAAATAAAACTATCCATTATTAATTCAAATGTTTCGTCAAGGTCGTCTTCCATCATAAGATCGCAGCCCATAATCATAAAAAGAGTGTGCATAAAATTGTGCATAACACCCGACTTTAATTTTTCCGTATTGATGCCTGTCATATTGATAAGTTTTTCAAATAAATCTGCATCAATTATGCTTTTTCCTTTTTTTTCATTTTCCGGCATTGCGTCTATCAAATCATTTATGTCATTGCAATTCTTTATTAAGAATTTCATCTGCGGCATATGGAAAAGATTATTAAGAAAACCGCTAATGTATTGTTTTAATTGTGTTTTTTCCTTTAAACCATTTACCGTTTCTATATACTTTTGCGCCTGTTCAAAAATCTGTTTATGGATGTCCATTATCAGCTCATATAAATATTTTTCCTTTGATTCAAAGTGATGATAGAACGAGCCTTTTGCCATACCGGCGGCTTTTGTTATATCATCTACGCTGATTTTTTTAATCCCAATACCAAAAACTATATCTCTTCCCTTATCAAGCAGCCTCTGACACAGCCTGCATTTTTCCTGTTCCGTTAAAGCCCGCGGCATACTATCCTCCATTACCTATTATGACTCATTTGATAAATATGGTCATATAAGTCAATATATAAGGAAGGCAGCATTTTGTCAATACATATAGATCGTCAAAGACTATTCCTGATTCTTGCGGCAGTAAAAGATAATAAAAAATTCATCAATAGGAAAGGAAAATCGTCTTTTTTTGAATGTTAACCTCTACCGGTACGGTAGAATTTTCTCTACTGCACCGGTAGAATTATCTCTACCGGTACGGTAGAACTTCTTCTACCGGTCCAGTAGAACTATTTCTGCCGTACCGGAATAGTTTTTCTAATGTATCTGAGATTAATGGTTCATAAAGATTGGAAACAGACTGTTTACATACGCCTACTAGCCACAAGCCTCCCGCCGCTGTTATACTGTCTCCATGAGTAAAGTTATCTTAAAAGCATGTGAGCTGGACGGGTACTTAACAGACGGTGACAAGGAAAACCTTAAAACACTGGATATGCTCTTCAACAGAGCATTGGATATTTTCCCTGAACTGCAAGCAGGCGGTCAGGACGCGCAGAATAACCTTATTTCTCTATATAACGAAATGGGCAATATGATGCAGGAAATATGCCAAAAAGACCCCAGAATTCATGTTTACTCATTCGTATCTCCGCAGGAGGATCATTCCGAAGCGTCCCGCCTTATCGCCAAATTGCGCGATGTAAATACTGATAACAATGAATTTATATATTATATCCAGCGAGCTTACGAGTTGCTCTTTAAGCTTGCGTGGGCAAGCTCAGGCACAAAGAAAAACCACTTGATTGTAAAAACCCCCGTAACCCAGCCGCGGCAGAATTACGCTGTACACAAGATAACGAATATTGACAGCAAAATCGGCAATACCGCAATGTGCGTCATGCTGCGCGGAGCTCTTCTGCCTTCAATGATCATGAGCAAAGAGATTGAAGAGTATTCGTCCAATGGCTACGTAACACCGTTCGCCCTTTTCAGGATTTACCGCAATGACAGTAAACAGGAAAAAGATATGGAATATATCCTTGATCTCGGTAAGTCCTTCATTAAGCATGAGGATCTTGACGGTAAGGATTTGATATTCGCCGACCCCATGAACGCAACAGCCGGAAGCATTGTAACAGTGATAAAATATTTAAAAAACGCCGGAATAAGGCCGCGTTCGATTTTGTTCTTTAATGTAATAGCCGCTTTGAAAGGCGCGCTGCGAGTTGTCCGCGCTCTTGAAAACTGCGATATATATACTCTCTGGATGGACGGCGTAATGAACAATGATGCCTATATCATGCCGGGACTGGGAGACGCCGGAGATCGCATTAACGGACGGGATGGAGAGGCAAGCCCCAGAAACATAATACAGCTGCTTACGGATTACGGTGCAGGAATCGCGAATCTTTACCGATCACAATTCCGTGAAATTGAGAATACAGTATTGGGTAAGTGAAGAGTGGGCAATGGCGCGTTATAAATAATATTTATATGAACAAGATTTTCGCTTCATTATTTTTTTTTATCTCTGTGATTCCCGTATTTTTAGTCGGCTGCGCAGGCATGGCGGCATCGGCAGAAGAATATTATTCAATTGGAATGGCATATTTTGATATTGGGAAGTACGAAGATGCCGAGAAGTGGCTTAACCGCGCCAGTCAGGCTGACAGAACCATGACAGCGTCGGTGTATAATCTCGGCCGGCTTGCGTTTGAAAGACAAAGATACAATGAAGCTGTTACGCACTTTGAAAGCATTCTGCAAAGAGATCAGGATAATGTTCTTGCACTTAAGGCAGCCGCTTATACGAGGATCAAAACGGGAGATCTTGATATAGCTTCAAGGCACTATTCAAGGCTTATCACGCTTGTTCCCGAAAGCTCGGATGACGGATACAATCATGCGCTTGTGTTATATGCGATGGAGCGTTACAGCGAAGCTGAAGAGGTCTTAAACAGATATCCGTTTGCACTTCTGGAAAATACCAATGTGATGCTCCTGCACGCGCGCAGCCAGAAGGCGCAGAATAAAATAGAAGCGATTGACAGCTATTCAAATATATTAAGTATTTCTTCCGATCCCAAAGTGCGTTATGAATACGCGCAGATACTTGAATATCATGAAATATACGCAAGGTCTCTTGAAGAATACAGGCAGGCTCTTTTACAAACATCCGCGTCTTCTTCAGATCCGGCCAGAAGCAGTATACGCTTTGCGATTGCAAAGATATTGCTGATTGCAGACGGGGAAAACAGCGAAGGAGTTACAGAATTGGAAAACGCTCTTAGGGACGGGTTTAATAACATTTCATTAATTGAGGAATTACTGGATATTGACGGAATCAGCGCAGAAAATATAAACAGCATACGGAATATAATTAACAATTTTCAGGAAGCTGAAGAATAACCCTGTATGATTGTTTCAATGATTCAAATAATATTTGAGATTCCGGATATTGATAATATCAAGGAAAAACGCCGTGTAATCAAGTCAATTACGGAGAAGCTGCGAAGACGTTACAGGCTGACAGCAGCGGAAGTTGATCTTCAGGATTCACTTTCATTTTCACAAATAGGCGGAGCCCTTGTTTCCAATTCCCGCAGCCATGGCGAGACTGTTTTGCAAAAAGCGTTTAACATGATTGAAAATGAAACGCCTGTCCGTATTCAGGATATGAAGATTCATTCGGAGGAATTTTAATGCAAAGAAAAGCATTTATATTAATACTGCTGCCCCTGATAACACTGAGTTCCTGTATCGGCGCTTCCTATGATATTCAAATAAACCGTAACGGTTCAGGAAGAATAACAATGGAATACCGGATTTCAAATATGCTTGAAAGTCTCGGCAGTCTTGACGGCAACAAATCCATGCCTGTAGTTCCCGCAGGGCGCGAAGACTGGCAAAGAACATTGGACAGGGTGCCGGGCGCTGAACTTGTATCCCATTCAATAAGAGAAACAGTAAATGATACCATAATCAGCGTAACAATAGATTTTTCCACTCCGCAAGCGCTTGCTGCGATAATTGAACCGCGTGAAAGCGGGAAGGTTTCAGTTATTCAAAATGATCAAAGCGGCAGCTTCAGCCTGATAATTTACAATGAACCTGATACTGTTTATGACGGAAATCTTCTTTCACTTATGAGATCCCAATTTAACGATTATAATTTTTCTATTAACTTCAGGGCGCCGGGTAATTCATTCATGAATATTACTGACGGTAAAGGCAATATAATAACATCTCCTTCCGGGAGCGCCGCCGTTACGTCAGGAAGAAGCGTGTCGCTGACAATAGGCGTTATGGATCTGATCGATTTACCGGAAGGCCTTGGCATAAAAATAAATTGGTAAATCCGGAATCTTACTATTCTGTTAATTTCCAAGCACTTCTTTAAAGCGCATAATTTTCCATACGTGTTTAATTGCTTTTTGTTTAAGAAGGCGATCAGGATTTACCGCCACAGGGTTACCGCAATATTCAAGAAGGGGAATATCCGTATATGAATCAGAGTAAAAATGCACATCAGCAGAGCGGATATTATTCCGGTCCAGCCATTCCTGCGCAGCCAGTTTTTTCTTTGGACCGAAAAAGCTGTATCCTGCGAGCTTTCCTGTAGTAATGCCGCCTGAGTACTCAAGCCTTGTAGAAAGAGAGCCTTCAATGCCGAAATACTCCTCAAGAGGCCTTATAATAAAATCAAATGACGAAGTCGCGAAAATTACGCGCTCTCCTTTTTCCATTGTCTCTTTAATGATCTTTGCTGCGCCTGTATATATGTTTGGCTTTATATGTTTTTCAAAACATTCTTTCGCTACATGTTCAATATCATTTTTATTAAGCCCTGAAAGATTTTTAACAATGTTCTCAATAAAATCATTGTCAGGGCGCGCGAATTTATAATTTGCCCAGTCTACTAAAAGAGCGCTAACCTGCGAAAAACGTATATATTTATCATGCAAAGCCATGCGCAGAAAATAACCGGCGCTTGTTTTTCTTACAACCGTATTATCAACATCGAATATATGAACAGGCGATGTCTTCTGCGCAGCGGCGTTATCTGACATTATCATATAAAATCCAGATATTTACATTCATTGCCTGTTTCATGTGAATAAATACCCCGCATCTGTTCGGGCAGAAGCCGCGCCATCTGTATCATCATTTCTGTTAAGATTTCCTCCCGCTTTTCATGATCAGGCCTCCCGTCAAACTTGATGCGGAAAGGGCGTCCTGTTTTAATATTAAAAGGCGTGCGTTTCAGACGGCGAATGTTCTTCCAGATACACTCGCCTCCGAAATGCGCAACAGGCAGCACCGCAATATTTCCTCCGAGTGCCAGCTGCACAATTCCGGCCTTTCCTTTGGAAAGAACGCCGTCCCTGCTTCGCGTTCCTTCAGGCGCGACACAAACAAAACTGCCGCTCTGTACCGCTTCGCAGACCTTTTTAAAGCTGTCGCCGAAAGCTCCTTCCCTGTTTATAGGAACCGCCTTGTATGTATTAAATAAAAACGCGAAAAAGGGATTTTTCCACGTTTCCGATTTCGCAAGACCTGTAACATAAAAAGGATAACCGAACGAGGTTAAAATCACAACTTCCAGAAAATTGATGTGATTAATCATTAAAATCATCGGTTTGTTATTTGAAAGAGTCCTGAAATATTCGCGGTAATCTATTTTACAAAGGATGTTTAAAATCCCTTTTAAAAAAAAACTGACAGCCGCTCTTCTGAACCCCATATCATGGGCCTATCAATCTTAGGGCTGCCGGAACACATTTCATTTCCAGATCTGTTCCATCATAGCAGATAGTCTCTCCGTCACAATGCGCCGCCATTCCTCCCTCTATCGCTTTCAGGCGGAAATTAACAGCCGTACTCATATTAACACCTTCACATTCTGATTGAGTTCCCTTTTTATAATGGGAAAAAATATTCAGCAGTTTTGAACGTTTATCCTGATGGCGTACATAGCAAATGTCCAATAGGCCGTCATCCAAAACGGCGTTAGGTCCCATATAGAAACTCCCGCCCATACGCCTGCCGTTTACAATAGAGACCAAAACAGCCGGAAGAGTTACTTCCGTTTCATCATAATTTATTTTTATTACGGGGGATTTTTCAAAACGAACAAGATTTATAAGCGCACCTATCGTATATGCAATTCCGCTTTTAATACCAAGCTTTGCCGCTTCAAAGCCTACCTTGGTATCAAAACCGATTCCGACTCCGTTAATAAAATAACGGCCGTCAGAAAAGAAACCGCCTTTTACAAAACCTAAATCCAGCGGCTTGACTGCACCATTTATTAAAATCTGAACAGCTTTTGTTACATCCTCCGGTATACCAGGCGTCGCGGAAAAATCATTACCTCTTCCAATCGGAATAATTCCGAAAACAGGAGGTTTACCTGAAGGATTAGCGCAGGTCATAAGTCCGTTTATAACTTCATTACAGGTTCCGTCCCCGCCTGCAGCGGCGGTTACATCATTGTCACTTATGGTCAGGCTGCGAACAATTTCAATCGCGTGGCCCGCGGATTGTGTAGAAAAAACCTGAAAATCCCGCCCGCTTTCACGTAATAATTTTTCGATTATTGGCTGCTGCTTTCTTGCCTTTCCTTTACCTGCCGCCGGATTTAAAATAACGCGTATTATTCCATTTTGTGACATATGAGAATATTATCATATGTTTTCATAAAAAATCCAGTACTTTATTACAAAATAATAAATAATGTAAATCTGAGCGGTTAAGGTTTACGCACCTGATCCAGTTCAATTGCGCATACATTACAAAAACCTTTTTCGATTGGCGAGTTAAAAAGCACTATTTTTCCCTGCCGGTCAAATGAGGGATGCGGATGCTCAGCTCCTGTATTAGGTTCCGCAAGATTCGCCAGCACTTCTTCCCTGCCTGTTTCGGCGTTAATCAGCACAATTTGATTTTTCCAGCCCATATAAACGCCTGTTATCCTGTCCGCAGTGATCCATTTCCCCTGCCGATCGGGAGCGCAATGTAAAAACTGTGTAGACTCAGCCATAATTTTAAAATTATGCCCGTCTCTTGTTCCGCGCATTATATGATTGGGATATCTCATAAAATAAAGATAATCGCCGTCCGCCGTCCACACTTCATGAGTTATCCAGTCGCCTTCCTTTTCAACATAATACGGGCGTACAGTGCGCGTAGGATAATCAAACATCCAAATCCTCTGAAGCGCGTCTCCTGTTGTCTCGTGAATATACATTACAGATTCATCATCGCCGGGACACGCCTGACAGTGGCCAAGAATATGATCATCTTTCCAGACAACCTCTCCTTCGCCCTTTTTCGGATCAAGTACAACAAGCGCGTAGATTTTATTCGCCAGCTGATAAGAGCTCCAGATAAGCCCGGACTTTGATGTTGAAAAATGGCCGGTGCAGCGCCCGGGAGGCAATGTACCTACTTCCGTAAGCCTTCCTGTCAGCGTCTCGAATCTGAATACGCTGTCTCCTTTGCGCACATACGCGAAGTCGTTTTGGTAGTCCATTCCAAGGTGTTTATATTCATCATTAAGAACCTGTTCCATATTTCCGGTAGAATATTCCACGCGGTAAATGCCGCTCTTTCCGTCCTGAACACGTATATAAAAGAAATATTTATTATCGGAAGTAAAACTTTCGGTTGTAAAATAGAATTTACTTGATCTTTCTTCGCTCTTTGTAAATTGTTTTATAACATATCCTGTTTCGCTGTCTTTATATTCGAATAACTCGTTCACTATTTATCTCCAAAAAAAACCACTAGGCGCACCGGAATGATGCGCCCCAGTGTCCTGTTATATTCGGTTTGCAAAATAACAGGACACTAGTGGTTAATTTATTCCTTATTCAAGGACCAATCATCTACCTTGAAGCATCGTAAGCAGCTTGAAGCTCAGATAATGCTTGTGTTCCGCCTTCTGAATACCAGCGCTGCACTTCTGTTCTAAAACCTGCTTGGTTAATGTTACCCATAATAAAGTTAACAACCGCGTCGTTTATGATCGTATTTAAGGATGAAGATCTTGAAGTCCATGTAGGAGACATAAGCGCAATTGGAGTAACCGGATTTACAATCGCATATGGTGTTATTTGATCATATACTACCATGTGCTTTCTTTGATAGGCATTGGGTTCCTGCAAAAGGCCGCCTGTTGTAAGCATTCTGAATTGATTTAAACCTTCACGTGTAGGAGCTCCGGTAATCGCCTGGGCATAACCGTTAACTAACCTGTAATCTGTGTCTTGAACGCCCCAGTTAAGAAGAGTGATGCCATTCGGGCTGTTAATTTTATCCATAAAGTCGAGGTAATAATGAAGTTCCGTTAAGTTTCTCGCGGTGGTAGTAGAGACAGCCATATATCCCTGATGTCCGTCATTCTGCGGCCATACGCGGTATTGTCCGGCCTTGTTCGCAAGAAGTCCTAAAACACCAACCAGCGCTCCCTGATCAAATTGCGCCTGGGTCATTATACCATTGTCCCGAAGACGTACCGCGCTGCGGCTTGCCTCATCGGCTACGTCAATATGGAAGCCGGCTTGTCCACGTCCGAATGCTAAAGCCCAGTCGCCCGTGGATGTAGCGGCAAAGTCCTTGTTAATAAGTCCGTCATCATAAAGCCTTTTGCTGTATACCATTGCTTCAAAAAATTCATCATATTCAAACCAGGGGGTAAGCCTTCCGTTCCTTACGCCGAAATTATTCGGCGCGCCATGCATTACAGCAAGGTTGTAGAACGGACCCAGATACGCTCCAGTCCAGTTCATACCGAATGTATCCTGCCTGCCGTTTCCGTCAGGATCGTTATAGGTAAAGGCATAAAGCACATTATAAAGCTCATCCAATGTTTTGGGTGCTTGCAGTCCAAGTCTCTGAAGCCAGTCTTCGCGGTATATCATTCCGGATCTTGGCCAGTCACGCTGGCGGTAAATGCCGTAATTACGCCCTTCGATGGAGATATTGCTCATTACACCCTTATCAGCTTTCGCAAGATTTGGATAAAGATCATAAATTTCCGTTATATCCCAAAAAGCGCCCCACTGCGCTGCCTGAACAATAGGCATGGTATTTCCTGTAACGGCTATTAGACCCGGCAGATTTCTGGACGCAAGACGGGTGTTTATGCTTTCGTTGTAGTTCGCGTTCAAAATGTACTCAAGCCTGACCCTGTATCCGGTAAGCCTCTCAAGAGCAGCGCGGGCAGGATGAGTTGCGGCAATAAAATCTCCTGTCTGCGATATCGTCAGAACAGAGATCTCAAAACTTGCAGGAGCCGGCGGCGCGGCGTTTTTAGCGGCTACGAATTCCGCGCGGGATACTTTTCCTCCTGTCGCCTGCTGCTGCTGCTGCTGTGTAGCGCCTGAGGCAAACAGTCCGGCGGTAATGACAAGAAGCATCAAAAACAAACATGTTAACTTTGACCAATTCTTCATTCTTTTCCTCCAATAATTTTTTTTATTTCAAGGTGTGCTGACCGCAAACCTGTGAAAACCATTTTAACCTTTTATCGCTCCTATTAAAACACCTTTTGTAAAATGTTTTTGCAGAAAAGGGTAAACAAGCAAGATAGGAACGGTAGCGAATACTATAACCGCGTTCCTGATGCTTTCCGATGGCGGCAGGACAAGACCGGGATCGAAGTTTGCGTCATCTATGCGGCCCGAAGCCAACATGACAATATTACGCAGTATTAGCTGCAAAGGCCACTTTTCAGGATAACTTGGGATATAGAATAACGCCGGGCGGAAAGCGTTCCAGTATCCGACAGCGTAAAAAAGAGAAAATGTGGCGATTACCGCTGTAGATATTGGCAGAACAATTCTGATAAAGACAGTCAAATCTGAAGCTCCGTCAATTTTCGCTGATTCCTCAAGCTCCACAGGTAAAGCCTGGAAGAAGTTTTTTACAACAATTAAACTCCATGTTCCGATAGCGCTGGGAATAATCATCGCCCAATATGAATTTAAAAGTCCAAGATTAATGATATTTAAAAATCCGGGGATCATGCCTCCTGAGAAAACAAGAGTAAATGTCACCATCATAAGCAGTGGATTACGCCCTATCAGATACTTTTTCGCCAGAGGATATGCGAAAGTAAGCGTCATGGCCATCGAAATTACAGTTCCAACTACTGTTGTCCAGACCGAAACCCACATAGCGCGCGGCAACGTTCTTGATGACAAAATGTATTTATAGCTTTCGAGCTGGTACGACCTCGGTATAAGCATGAACGGTCTTTGTGAAATCTCCGCCTGCGTAGCAAAGGAAGTCGCGATAATCCAGACAAATGGAATAATAGTAAGCGCTGCATAAGTAATCAAGAATACCACATTGAAAACATCAAATATTCTTGAAGCTACTGTATCGTTACGTACCATGATCAACCCTCCGGAGTTAAAAAATACCCGAATCGCCGGCCATTTTTGCGAGCTTATTGGAGCCCAATATCAAAATAATACCAATTACCGATTTAAATAATCCGATTGCTGTAGTGTAACTGTAAGCTCCGTTTACAATACCTTCACGGTATGTGTAGGTATCCAGTACATCAGATACGGTGCGGTTACCCGCGTTGCTCTGAATGAATATCTGATCAAATCCGTTATCAAGAACATTACCCATCTGTAAAATTAATAAAATAATGATCGTGCTTCTTATTGCCGGAAGTGTTATATGCCATACCTGCTGTAAGCGCGTCGCTCCGTCTACAATAGCTGCTTCATACTGTTCAACATCAACACTTGATAACGCGGCAAGGAATACAATTGTACCCCAGCCTGATTCCTTCCAAATAACCTGAATGATAATAATGGCCCTGAAACTCTCTGTTGATGTCAGGAACGGGAACACCTCGGATCCCATTAACTTAATAAGACCGTTTATAGGGCCTGTTGAGTTCAATATCATAAAAGAAATACTTGCGACTATTACCCATGAAATAAAATGCGGCACATAAACCAGCGTCTGAATGGTGCGTTTAAATAACTTTGATCTGAGTTCATTCAAAAATAGCGCTAAAATAATTGGTGCCGGGAAAGCAAATACAATTCCGTAAAGGGACAATAAAAGCGTGTTTATCATCAGCTGCGCAAAGTTCGGCGCGTTAAAGAAATTGGTAAAATGTTTAAAGCCTACCCACGGGCTACTGGTAAAACCAGCATAGGGATTAAAATCCTGAAATGAAAAAAGAACTCCCCACATGGGAAGGTATCTGAAAAGGAAGAAGTATATAATACCGGGTATACACATAATGTAAAGCCAGTAACTTTTACGCATTGTTTTTAGCGTTTTAATGAATTTACCCTGTTGTACTTTGCCTGCATCAGATGTAACCGGTAAATTCGACATAAAGTTCCCCCTGGCAAACATTGATAAACTTATTAAGACTAAACAATTTTATGTATTCAGATTAACGAACATACTATCACAGCATACTGAATCACGCAAGTATTTTTAAATCCGGTATATACAACGATTACCTAAACGGTGCTAGAATTATTACATGACCCAGATAATAAATAGCTCCATCCTGAGTGACGGAATGGTGATGCAAAGGGACGTTTCCTTCCCTGTTTGGACTAAATCAAAGGCGGCTGTCTCGTTTTTAGAAAAAACATATGAAGCAGAAGAAATAGGCGGTAAATGGCTTGTAACACTCGATCCAGTAAATGCAGGCGGCCCGTTCACAATGGAAATTGTTTCAGACAGCGATTCAATCACGATAAAAGACATTTATGCAGGCGATATATGGCTGTGCGGCGGACAAAGCAATATGGAAATGCAGATGCAGCGCTTACGCGATGACTACGGAGAGGAATGGGATGAATTAGGTATTATGGAACAGGGAAAGGGCGGAAGTAATCAGATAACAGGAAAAAATCCCCTGATCCCAAATCCCTTTTCTCATCTAATCAGGGAATTCAGAGTGCCGCAAAAGTATGATTTTACGTCTCCATGCAAAGAAATATCAGGCGGCAGGTGGCAGATAGCTTCCGTAGAAACACTTCATGAGTTTTCCGGAACAGCATGGTTTTTCGCGAAGAACCTTTACGAGAAGTACCGAATCCCAATCGGTCTTATAAATACAGCGTGGGGCGGCACTCCTGTTGAATCATGGATGAGCATCGAGGCCCTTAAAGATTTCCCTGAGAAAATCGCAAACGGAAAGCAATATACCGATCCGGCAGTACGCGATGAAATCTCAAAAAAATCATTCAAAGCAATACTGGAATGGGAATCCCGTTTAAAAAAAGAAGACGCAGGTTTAAAGGAAGGATGGCAGAAACCTGATACTAATATTTCCGCCTGGAACGATCTGTTTCTTCCCGGTGATTTCGCTTCCGCGGGACTTTCCGCCTTTTGCGGTGTAATCTGGCTTGCGAAAGATTTTGATATAAAAGCGGACTTTCCATCCCAAAACGCAAAAGTCTGGCTCGGTACAATCGTGGATGCCGATACGGTATTCATAAACGGAGTTGAAATCGGAAACACTACTTACCGTTATCCGCCGCGAAAATACCTCCCGGAAAACTTGCTTAAACACGGAAAAAACCGGATTGTAATCAGAGTTACCTGCAATAACGGCGAAGGAGGAGTTACCTGCGGAAAACCTTTCCGTATCTTTACAGATAACGAAACCGCACAACTGTCCGGAACATGGAAATACAGAATAGCGGCTGAAGCCTCTGTACGCCCGCAGGAATTTTTCTTTCAGCGTCAGCCTCTTGGTAACTACAACGCAATGGTTGCTCCTGTTTTAAAATTCCCGCTAAAAGGCGTTATATGGTATCAGGGTGAATCAAATGATTCTTATCCGTATGATTATGACAAATTATTCGTATCCATGATTAATGACTGGCGAAATAAATACAGCGAACAGCAGTTAATCAGCCGGAATAATACCGGAGTAAGCGGTATACTGCCTTTTTTCTTTGTACAGCTCCCCGTTTGGAAAGAAGCTTCGGATAATGAAGAAGACTCAAGCTGGGCAATTATCCGTGACGCGCAAACAAAGGCGCTGTCTCTTCCCGTAACAGGAATGGCCGCGGCCCTGGATCTCGGCGAATGGAACGACCTCCACCCGATTAACAAAAAGGATGTTGGTTACAGGTTATTCCTTGCCTGTGAAAAAGTTTTAGCGGGCGCAGAAAATACTTCGCCTGGACCTGTAATAAGGGAAGTAAGGTATGAAAATACGGCTGAGAATAACAGGAGAATGTATATAACATTTGATAATTGCGGCGGGGGGCTTTGCGTTCTTAGTGAGTCTTGCGCAATAAGCATAACTACAAACGCGTTTTTGCGCACTTCGGAGATTAACCTTCCTTCCGGAGAAGAAGAAGACAATAGAGCATATGTCAGCGTTATATGTACAGAAGGACAAGCGCGCCTTCCTGCGGAAATTGCGGGAACCGATGTTCTTTGTATCGATTTATCTTCGGTAATAAATCCGCAAAAAATATTATACGCATGGGCTTACAATCCCCGCGACAGGCAGCTTTTTAACAGCGAAGGGCTTCCTGTGATTCCGTTTAAAATTGAGATTAATAAAGGAGAGAATAATGTTTAATGCCGCAAAAACAAAAGAGGATATTGTTACCTGGATACGAGATTATTTTGAAAAAAACGGACCTGGATGTAAAGCTGTTATAGGTATCTCAGGCGGCAAAGACTCATCTGTTACAGCCGCCCTTTGCGCACAGGCGCTGGGAGCGGACAGGGTTTACGGAGTTTTAATGCCTCAGGGAGAACAGCATGATATCGCTTACTCTCAGGAATTAGTCTCTTTTCTGGGGATAAAAAATAAAATAATAAATATTAAAGATACAGTCTCCGCTCTGTTAGCCGCCATTGAAAACAGCGGGTTGTCTGTAAACAGGCAGGCAGCTGTCAACATTCCCGCAAGGGTTAGAATGACGACTCTTTACACTGTGTCCGCGATTGAAAACGGCCGCGTCGCCAATACATGCAACTTAAGCGAAGACTGGGTCGGCTATTCAACAAAATACGGCGATGCCGCAGGGGACTTCTCTCCCATATCCGCCCTGACCGTATCAGAAGTGAAAGCTGTAGGAAGGGAACTCAATCTCCCCTTAAAGTTTACAGACAAGCTCCCGGAAGACGGACTTTCCGGACTCAGCGATGAGGAGAATCTCGGCTTTTCATACAATGTCCTTGACAGATATATCCGCGAAGGAATCTGCGAAGATGCTGATGTTAAAGAAAAAATTGACAGGCTTAACAAGATGAACAAGCACAAATTGGAACTAATGCCGGCCTTTAAGTTGACAATATAACTGTCAATTTCTACGCGAAAAGGTTGATACAAAGGTTTATACCAGCCTGGTGTCATTCCGTACTGGAATAAAGGTCAATGCATGTGCGTATATCTAAGAAGAAAAACCACAGAGAGTAAAGAGTTTTTGTACGAAAATCATCATTCTACGCGTTGTATAAGGCTGGTACAACGCGTTATATAAAGCTGGTACAGCACGTTGTACTAGGCTGGTACAATACGTTGTACAAGGTTACTACGACATGTTGTACAAGTCTTGTATTAGTGACTACTTCACTGCAGTCTCATAAATAACCTGCAATGTCCGCTCGATGCATTTCTCCCAGGAAAATGTTTTAGCTCTTTCAAGGCCTAATCTGCGGCATTCATTATAGATTTCACGGTCTGTGCTGACCGTTACCATTCTGTCCGCCATGTCTTCGGTACTTAACGGATCAAAATAAAGAGCGGCATGCTCGGCAGTTTCTGGAAGAGAGGCGGCGCGCGCGCAGAGCGCTGGTACTCCGCAGGCCATGGCTTCCAGAGCGCCCATGCCGAAACCTTCATACATTGACGGGAAAACAGTAAAATCAGCGCCGGCATATAGTTCAGGGAGGCTCTTCGGCGGAAAGTGGCCGGGAAGAAATATATCGTTGCGCCACAGGGAAGCTGCCGCGGCATCTTTCACTACGGACGTGTTGTTGCTGTCGCCGCCTGCAAGAACAAGTCTGTGCGGATATTTTGTTCTTTCTTTAAAAATGCCAAACGCTTCAATAAGGCGTATATGGTTTTTAATTGGATGATCGATCCGTGAAACGCAGAGTACATACGGCCTTTTAAAACTGAAAGGCTGAATTAAAAGCACGCTCTCTTCATTTCTCTGCCTGGGGTAAAAAGAAGAATGGTCAATGCCGTTCGGTATTACAACAACATGTTTTTCCTTTACATACGCTTTTTCTACAAGTTCCTGTTTAACCCACTCGCTAACAGCTATCACGACATCCAGACGGCGAAGCAGATTAGGCAGTATCATCTGCAGAACTGTACTAAGCTGTAATTTTTTTATCCCTTTCCCCCAATAAGCTGCCATATCATGAACAACTCCTATAGAAGGGCACGGTGATTCATACGGAAGATATTTGTGAGCAGCAGGAAAAAAACACGCGTTATACTGCCTGGAAGAAGCAAACCTGCTGTATTTAAAGATATGCCATAATGAATTGGCAGTCTTGCCGTGAATTGAACATTGCGGAATGTATTCAAACTGGGAGGCTACATCACTGTAAGTATATCTTTCATATTCCCATCCAAAAAGCTCAAATAGAGCTTCTCCGGAAGGCGGTATATTTTTTAAAAACTGGGTCAAATACATGCCTACGCCGGACTTGCCGCCGTCACAAGCAAATGTATCTAATCCAATTTTCATTCAATCCTCCGGATGTAAGTCAGATGCCAAGTACCTAGATTCGCTTGAGGTACTTTCAGCGAACTTTACAAAGCAACTTTCAAGTACAGAGATTATACCATAAAACACATGGTGTCAGTTACATTAAAAACACCATAAAAAAGATCGCACAGAATTACCTGCGCGATCTTAAGAAATTCGGGACAATATATATTGTTGTCCCAGAACACCGGTACTTCCGCAAAAACAGGCAATTCTGTTATTAACGGCCCCCTTCCCTTACCGGTGCGTTCCTCAAGTCATTTTTATCTTAAACTCCTACTTTTTTAATCTCATCAATGAACTCATCAAGGTCATTAAACTGCTTATATACCGAGGCAAAGCGTATATAAGCCACTTTGTCAAGTTTGCTAAGCCTTTCCAGCAGAAGATTCCCTATTATTGAACTGGAAATCTCACGATTACCTGTGCTTAAAATGGCGGTCTCATCTTCAATCTCATTAATAAGGCTTTCTATCTGCATTTGAGAAACAGGTCTTTTTTCAAATGCTCGTACCACGCCGCGCTCCAGCTTCTGCCGGTCAAACGGCTCCCTTCTGCCGTCCTTTTTCACTATCATGAACTGCCTTTCATCGATCTTTTCGTAACTTGTAAACCGATAACCGCAATTAATACATTCCCTTCGCCTGCGTACAGCATCACCGTTTGCAAGAGATCGCGATTCTATTACCTTGTCTTCAATCGTGCCGCAATGAGGGCATCTCATATAGTGTTTCCTTTTCAAGAACCTACCACATATAGTACCCTATATATAGCGTAGTTGCCTTATATATCTAGTACCATATATATAGCGTGATTGTCAATAGGGTACGCTATATTTAGTAAAAATTTTATTAAATATTTATTTTTTTGTTATGCTATAATAACTAGCATGACCTCAGCGGAAAAGCAAAAAATCGCCTGTTTTCTTGATATCGCGGGAGATTATTTAGGCTCTGGGTATAAAAGCGCCTGTAGGGAATACCATTTTGATGATGATACGGAAAACTCCGCTTCGCCTCAAATTACTCAGAGCAATGCTGATTTTATCGAGATAATTGCGCAGGAAATCAAGGTTTGCGGAAATTGTTCTTTGTGCCAAACAAGAATAAATGCCGTTCCGGGAGAAGGGGTAATGCAGCCTGTTGTAATGGTTATAGGCGAAGGACCCGGCGAGGATGAAGATAAACAGGGACGGCCATTTGTAGGCAAGGCCGGTCAATTACTGGATAAAATGCTTTCCGCTATCGGGCTTTCACGCAATGAGAACGCGTTTATCGCAAATGTAGTTAAATGCCGGCCTCCCAAAAACCGCGATCCGTCCCCTGAAGAAACTGCCGCCTGTTCACAATTTTTAAAGCGGCAAATCTCAATTTTAAAACCGCAATTTATCCTTGCCGCAGGAAGGGTATCGGCGCAGACTCTTTTAAAAACAACAGAACCTATCGGCAGGCTGCGCGGAAGATTTACAGAGCTTACTGTAGAAGAAAATATTTATCCTCTCCTTGCGACATATCATCCTGCCGCGCTTTTGCGTTCAGAAGAATACAAGCGCCCCGCGTGGGAAGATTTAAAACTCCTTAGATCCAAAATAGGGATTTAAAAGGTTTATTAATAATGGAGGGACCCTTTTTTGATTTGGTTTTTGACAACCCTTTGGAACAATCATTTACATACCAAATCGATGATAAAGCGCAGGCTGCCGCGGGCAAACGCGCAATGGTTCCTTTCGGCAGAAGGGATTGTCTTGGCTATATTACTGCGGAAAGAAAAAATCCCCCCGATGGAATAAAAGCGGAATCTGTAAAAAAGATACGCCGCGTAGTTGATTCAGAGCTGTTATTCGGCGATAAAGATATCGAGCTTGCACGCTGGATGGCGGACTTTTATTTTTGCAGCACAGGGCAGGCTCTTGCCGCGATGATCCCTTCGGGGAGGAAGGCAGTTATTCCTGACCTTTCTTACGGCGATGAAGAAGCGCAGGAGACTCTTTCCATCTCGGACGAACAAGCCGCCGCGTTACACGAAATCACAATCGGAAACGGGAATCAAAAGCATGGAATTGGATCACAGCCTTCGATGTTTTATCTTTACGGCATTACAGGCTCCGGAAAAACGGAAGTTTTTCTGCGCGCGGCTCAACACATGCTGAATGAAGGAAAGTCCGTCATTTACCTTGTGCCTGAAATTTCACTGACTCATCAGACCGCGAAAATGATAACAAGCCGTTTCGGTTCATTAGCTGCAACCATTCACTCAGGGATGAGCCCGTCTTCAAGGCTTGCGCAGTGGATAAGAATCCGCAAAGGCGAAGCGCCGGTTGTCATAGGGCCAAGAAGCGCCGTATTCGCGCCTGTGCCCAATCTTGGGCTTATTATCATTGATGAGGAACATGACGGCTCATATAAATCAGGTAACACGCCGCGATACCACACACGCCAAATCGCGTTTAAAAGATGCGGCAGCGAAGGCGCGCGCCTTGTAATGGGATCCGCCACGCCTTCGGCGGAAGCGTGGAAACTGATGACAGACGGAAATATTAAACGCCTTGATTTATCGCGGCGACTTTCAGGCGGAGGAATGCCTGAGATTAAACCTGTCAGCCTCGCAAAAACAGACGGTTGTCTTACAAAGGAACTTAAAGAAGAAATTCGCCTAACGGCTCAAATGGGAAAACAGACAATTCTTTTTTTAAACAGGAGAGGCTTCGCGTATTTTTATCAATGCCCCGAATGCGGATGGGAACTTACATGCAAACGATGTTCAGTATCTCTTACCTGGCATAAAAGCCGCGACCGCTGTATGTGCCACTACTGTGGCTATTATGAAGCGCCTCCATCCGCGTGCCCGAAATGCGGCTGCCTGGAAGCTGGCTTTCGCGGTTTCGGAACAGAAATGATAGAAGACGAAGTGCGGCGCACTTTCCCCGATTTGAATATCCGCCGTGTAGACGCGGATACTGCTTCAAAAAAAACCGGCCTTTCGGGAAACACAGGCGAAGAAAAAGCGGTTAAAAATCTTGAAGAAACATTATCGTTATTTAAAACAGGCGTTATCGATATTTTACTCGGAACTCAGATGGTTGCAAAAGGGCTTAACTTTCCCGGCGTAAGGCTGGTCGGCGTTATCTTCGCTGACACTGGCCTTCATCTTCCGGATTTCCGCGCGGCGGAAAGAACTTTTTCATTAATCGTACAGGTCGCGGGGCGCGCCGGCAGATACTTCCCCGGCAGCAGGGTAATTGTCCAAACGCTGCGTCCGGAGGATCCTTTAATAACGCGCTCCTGCGCCCTTGATGTGACAGGTTTTTTCAACGCTGAATTAAAACAGAGAAAAGCGCTTGGCTTCCCTCCCTTTTCAAGATTAATACGCTTCACAGTCCGCTCAAAAGAAGAAAGCCGCGCATCTTCTTCAATTAATCATCTTGCCTCAATCGCACTATCGCTTATAAAAAATAAATCAAACATTGACATGCTCGGCCCTGCCGAATGTCCAATCGGGATGATTAACAATAACTTCAGGCGGCATTTAATTATCCGCAGTCCTTCCATGAACGCGGTACATCCTGTAGCGCAGGAGCTTCTTTCGCAATATGAAAAAGGAAAAGACGCTAAAACATATTTAGAGGTCGATGTTGATCCTGTAAGTATGCTGTAGATACATAAAAGAAAATATGGGTTAAAATACAAACATGAAACTCCTTCTCCACTGCTGCTGCGCTCCATGTTCAATTTCCTGCGTTAAAGCGCTTGGTGATGAAAAAATTATCCCGCAGCTTTTCTGGTACAACCCGAACATTCACCCCCTTACAGAGTATGAGGCAAGGCGTAATTGTATTAAAAACTTTGCAGATAACGAAAAACTTGAATTATCACTTGTTGACGAATACGGACTTAGATCATTTTTAACTGAAGTATCCCAGGAGATAAATAAGCCTTCTCCCAATATTGAAAAATGCGAAAAATGTTATCGTATACGCCTTGAAAAAACAGCGGCTTATGCGGCAAAGAACGGTTTTTCTGCATTTTCAACAACTTTATTGATAAGCCCGTATCAGAATCATGATGTGATAAAAAAAACAGGAGAAGATATTTCCGCGAAATACAGCGTTGATTTTTTTTACAGGGATTTTCGTCCGCTCTTTCGCGAAGGACAGTCATCCGCCCGCGCGAAAGAAATGTACATGCAAAAATACTGCGGCTGTATTTTTTCCGAGGAAGAACGTTATTTAAAAGTGATGAATGAGAAGTCAGGAATTAATAATTCTATTAAGAAGCAGGCTCAAATACAACATTCCTCACTTCTCACTCCTCATTCATTTTTTGATAGACTGACGCTGCTGACAGGAAAAGAAGGATTTAAAAAACTGAAAAAAACCTCTGTGCTTGTTTTTGGTTTGGGCGGTGTCGGAAGCTGGGCGGCGGAAGCGCTTGTAAGAAGCGGTATCGGGAAAATCGGCATTATTGACAGCGACACTGTATGTGCTTCAAATGTTAACAGGCAGATACAGGCTACTTCCCTGACATTGGGTTTACCCAAAGCTTCCTGCCTTAAAAAGCGCCTTTTGGAAATTTATCCTGAATGTGAAATTACAGCTTTTGATGAAATATTCTGTATTGAAAACGCGCAAGATTTTAATATGGAAAAATCGGATTATGTGATAGACGCGATTGATACAATAAACCACAAACTTGATTTAATTGAAACAACTGTTAATTCAAAAGTAACTCTTTTCTCATCAATGGGGATGGCGTTAAAAATTGATCCTTTAAAGATAAAAACGGCTTCCATCTGGAAAACCGATATCTGCCCATTGGCGCGTATTGTAAGGCAGGGACTTCGCAAGAGAGGATTTCAGGGAGATTTTACCGCAGTTTACAGTGTTGAGCCGCCAATGAATAATATGGAGTGTACTGAAGAATATTATCCGGAAAATACACCATGTGAAAAGCAAAAAAAAGCAAACGGCAGCATAGTGACAGTCACGGCAGCCGCAGGTCTTATGCTTGCGAGCCTTGTTATAAATGATACATTAAATAAATCATGCGAAACATCCGGTGCAGCTTTCCGCGGGTTATAATATGAGCAGATTCTTTAAAAAGACCGGCGCAAATGAAATTGTCAAAAAACTTGTTATAAAAACAGTACTTGAGCGGAACTTGATAAATGAAGGAGACCGCGTGCTTATCGCTGTTTCCGGCGGGAAGGATTCAAGCGTTCTTGCGTGGGCGCTTTCGCAAATAAAACCCGCGTTAAAAATAAATTATAAACTTGAAGGTTTACACATAAGCACTGATTTTTGCGCCTGCTGCAAAAAAACTGCGTTACGCGAAAGGCTGGAAAAATGGGGCGTTCCGTTCACAGACCTTTTTGTTCCAGTAATAGGAAGGCTCAAGGAAGGGAGAAAAATGAACTGCTACTGGTGTTCTACACAAAGACGGACAGAACTTTTAAAGTACGCGGTAGAAAACAATTTTAATAAAATCGCTCTTGGCCATCATCTTGACGATATTATCGAAACATTTTTTATGAATCTTCTCTCCAAAGGCGAATTGCTTGCAATGCCGGTTCTTTTAAAATACCGCAAGTACCCTGTAAATTTAATCCGCCCGCTTGCTCTGCTTGAAGAAAAGCAAATAATCGCATGCGCATCGCGGCAAAACATTCTTAAAAACGCATGTACCTGCCCATATGGTCAGAACTCAAAAAGACGCGATATACGGAGTAAAATCGCAGATTTTATCGAAAACGACGGGGATATAAAAAGGCGGATACTAAAAGCGTTAGGTAAAGGAGAAATTGATTATTTATGCGAATAAGCGTTATTTGAAACTCAATCTGTTTTTAATATTTCAGCCTGCGTTAAGTAGTTCCGTCATTATTTCAAGGCCGTGATCAATCTCGCTGTCCTGAATTATATAGGGCGGCAGTAACCGCAGTGTATTTGTTCCGGCGGACAGCATTAAGAGGCCGCAATGATTCTTTGCAAGATCAGCGCGCACGATTCCTGCTTTAAGCATTAGCCATGAACTGTCTTCAATGTCAAAACCAATTATCAGTCCTTTGCCGCGTACTTCCCTGACTTTCGGGTTCTGTTTCAAAGCATCCGTAATTATATTTCCTTTACGGATAATTTCAGCCAAAAACTCAGGGTTGTTAACTGTTTTTAAAATAACAAGTCCTGCGGCAGCGGCAATAGGGTTTGCGCCGAATGTACTGCCGTGATCTCCTGTTGTGAAAATACTGCATGTTTTTGATCCTGCAAGGACAGCTCCCACAGGAATACCGCCTGCAAGCCCTTTGGCAAGGGTAACAATGTCAGCTTTTAAAGGATTACCGTCTGAACCCTTATATTGCTCTAAAGCGAGAAATGTTCCGGTTCTTCCAAGCCCGCACTGAATCTCATCAAACATTAAAAGAATATCTCTCTCGGCGCATAACTTTGCGGCGGCGGAAATGAACTCGCTGTTCTGAATGACAATGCCGCCTTCGCCCTGCACTGCTTCGATTAAAAGCCCTGCAACAGTTAATCCGTCAAGCGCTTTATCAAGCAATTCAATATCACCACCGGGAATATGGACAAACCCGTCTGTAAAAGGCCCGAAATCCTTATGGAACTTTTCCTGCCCTGTCGCGGCCAATGTTGTAATCGTCCTTCCGTGAAAACTCCCCTTTAAGGTAACTATGGTGTGCCTGCCTGGGCCGTATTTTAAAAGCGAATATTTTCTGGCGAGTTTGACTGCGCCTTCATTGGCTTCCGCACCTGAGTTTGCAAGAAAAACATTTCTCATTCCGGCAGGAGCGCAGGCCTCTACCAGTTTCTCCGCAAATGCAATGCTTGTGTCGCTTTGATAATAGTTGCATACATGAAAATATTTCGCCGCCTGCTCCGTTACAGCCCTTACAAGCGGCGGATAATTATGTCCAAGCAGATTTACAGCTATTCCTGAACCAAAGTCCAGATATTTTTTTCCATTTATATCATAAAGCCACGAACCTTCGCCTCTTGCGAATGTTACAGGCAGCCTGTGATATGTATTCATAAAAACGCTGTCCATAATTCCTCTTTAACTATTTATTTTTCTGTCCAACTGCTCAACTTCGTAATCATTCCCCATGTCAACATAAATCGATCTTGATCTTTTATAAGCTTCCAGTGCATCACGCTCTCTTCCGGCTTTACGGAATACATCCCCAAGAGCGCGCCAGCTTGAAGCAAGACCCCAGGAGTTTTCAATACGGCGGTCAAGACTGATTGATGTTTCCAATGCACTGACAGCTCCGGAAATATCTCCTGCCAGGGAACGTATTGAAGCAATAGTGTACCAGTCATAAGAAGCATTTTCAAGGCGGTTGTCTTTTTCATGAATGGCAAGGCTTTTTTTCATAGACTCTTCGGCATCGCTCCACAGACCAAGTTCCCGAAGAGCAAGCCCCCTTACCTGCCAGGAAAAAGCGATATAGAGCCTGTTTTTCTTGATATTTACGCTTTCAACGGAGACTTCATCCAACACGGCTCTTGCGGTTTTCCTGCCTGTTAATATGTTTCCCCTTGCGTAAAAAATCTTTGCGACAGATAAAAGTTCGCTGTCTTTGAGCAGAGCAGCTTCTTTCAGCGCCTGATCCCATTCTGCGAAAGCTTCATCTGTCATTCCAAGTGAATAAAAAACATTTCCCCGCGCAAGACTAACCCGCACAATAAGCGATAAATCATCAGCAAGAATTGCGTTGCGCTTGTAGCTTGTTAATAACGCAAGCGCATTTTCAAAATTACCTCTTTCCGCTTCCCTGTTGGCGGCTTCAAGTCCGTCTTCAGCCTGCATCCGGAGAAAAAAAACATCACCAGGCTTTTTCGGTGCTGAAGAACAGGAAGCATAAATCAATATCATTAATAAAAACAGAATAGATATGTGTATATTTATGCGTCCTTTCTTTATCATTAAACGCCTCCGTCAGAAAGATAAATTCCTGGGACTTGCTCCACCTGGGCCGGTTTCCGCTCTTACCGGTATTCCGCCCTTTAACAGAGGATTGTTCGCGACAGCCGTCAACACATCCTGAACAGTCCTGAGCGCTGTGTTTAGCTCGCTGATTATTACACCAAGCTGTGGAAGCTGAGCCGGAAGAAATCCGGTTGTTTTATTAAGATTTTCAATTACGCCTGAAAGAGAAGTGATCGATGAAGCTAGGCCTTCATAAACAGGCCCGTCTCCGTCCAAAACAGCCATAACAGTTCCTGAAGGATCCGATAACTGCTCTGTAAGAGTACTGATATTGTTTAAAATGGGAGCCAATTGGCTGGAAAGAGGATCCGCAATAGAAACCAATTGTTCATTTATAGATACGATCAATTGATCTATTTGACCTGTCAGAGTGCCTGCGAATATACTGACATTGGCTGTCGCGCTTGCAAGATTGTTCATAATCTGGCCAAGGGTAAGGTTATCGGATCCGTGTAAACCTGAAAGAGAAACATTTATGGTTTCCAGTAATGTATTAACCTGATTAACAATATTACCGATACTGTCATTTGACCGCGGTACATTCGCAAGCCCTCTTATAATGAACTCTCTTGCTTCTATAGAATTGATTTCAGGAATATAATATCCTTCAGGAATTTGTTCTGTCCCCTTTCCAGGGTAAAAATGAAAAGAATTACCAAGCCCTATAGGACTAACCTGTACCTCCACAAGAGAGCCGTCAGTAACTCTGTAAACATATTCATCGAATATGGAAAAAACTACCTCTACGCGGTCATCTTCTGATAAGGAGATTTTCTTTACACGCCCGATATCAAATCCTTTATATTGAATGGGCATATTTACACTGATACCGGATGCTGAAGAAAAATAAGTCTTATACTGGTAATCATGCATAAACCATCTCTGATTTCTACCGAGCATGAAAACAACAAAAACAAGTATGGCAAGGCCGAGTATAACCAGAGTCCCGACTACTTTATCAGCGTACCTAATTGAAAATTTCATGATAACCTCTTCTTTTCGCGCAAATGCGCGGCTAAATCGAACATGAAATAAAATTTCATGACGCAATCCCCACCTTCAGGAAATCATTCATCAGCAAATCCCCTATTATCATTTCTTTGGGTGCGTTTGCCGTTACTTTGCCGTCAACAATCACTATTATAAAATCGGCCAAATCAATGATTATCCGCATGTCATGGCATACAAATATAACAGAAGCGCCTTCTCTTTGCTTCTTTCTGACAACATTAATAAGTTTCTCTGCTGATGTTTCATCAAGAGATTCAACCCATTCATCCAGAAACAAAAGCATGGGATTGCACAGCATTGCCCGCGCGAATCCGATTAATTTCTGCTCTCCCATAGAAAGTTTAGAAGGGCGGATATGCAGATCCTTTCTGTAACCAGTTAACTCCGTTACTTCCTTAATACGCTTTACACGATCATTGCGGTTCATTTTAGGATAATGTACTTTAAGCGGAAGTTCCAATATCTGAAAAATATCCTGATTGGCCCAAAGTGCGGAATCCTGAAAAACAAAAGCGCTTCGACGCCGAAACTCAAGTGTTTCCGTGCGGTTCATATGCGCGATGTTCAAATCATTATAGGTTACATCCCCCTGTGTCGGCACAAGAAGCCCTGCTGATATTTTAAGAATGGTACTCTTTCCGCAGCCTGACGGTCCTACAATGGCGGTAATTCTTCCTGTCGCAAAACTAACCGTAACATCCTGAATAATCTTTTTGTCGTCCTGTGTAGAGAAACTGATATTATTTAATTCAATAATTCCCGCCATTACACCAACACTATATAGTATAATACCGATAAAAGAACATTTACCACTATTATAAGCGCAAACGAACTGCTGACAGCGTTCAGACCGGCTACCGGAACCTCTGTACTTGCCCTTTCAACAGAAAACCCCTGAATTACAGCGCCAATCGAAATTATAGCTCCGAAGGCGATACTCTTGATAAGGGACATTAATATATCCTGGATATGCAAATGCTGAAGCAGATTACCGAAATAAAAATCCATTGGAATCGAATTAAAGAAACGGGCTATTATATAGGAACCCGCAAGCCCAAAAATGGAAAAATATAAATTCAGGAAAATTAATGAAATGGTAACCCCCAAAAACCGCGGAACCGCAAGGTGTTCAATAGGATCCACGCCGACAGAAATATAAGCCTCAACCTCATGAGAGATCACCATTCCGGCAATTTCTGTGGCAATAGCGGTCGCGGAGCGTGCAATTACGATAAAAGCAGTCAAAAGAGGGCCCAATTCCCTTGTAATAATTACAATTAAAAGCGTATACATAAGCTGCTGCTGGTTCAACATCGTCAGATACGGCACGCCGATAATGTTAACAGCCGCTCCAATTGCTAAAGACAGAAGAGTTGTAATTCCAAGCGCGTGTACAAATGTAAAAAGTATCTGCATAACAAGAATTTTGGATGAAGTCTTATAGCTTCGCGCGAAATTCACAACACCTTTCAGGGTTCTTGCGAAAAATCCGAGGTTATAAAACATGTTTTTTACAGGACCCGCAAGACTTATCATCAATTTATTATACAGTGACTATTGCCAAGTTACCAGTATTTTGTTACATACCAGGAATTTGCTTTTTTTCAGGTTTTATACCCGCAGGCGGCAGGAACGCCCGATCTTTTATAATAAAAACCCCTTGTCCCCAAAGCCGCTCATCATACTTGACACTTTTGACATAATTCTGTAATAGTAAAAAAGGCAGGGTCATTAGCTCAGTTGGTTAGAGCAGGAGACTCATAATCTCTTGGTCCGAGGTTCAAGTCCTTGATGGCCCATTTACCAATTCCTTATGCGGTACACAGTTGGCTCATATGCAGTATATTTCCGCTAAACCTTGCCTTGTACCAGCCTTGTACAGCGTGTTGTACTAGCCTTATGCAGCGTGTTGTGCCAGCCTTGTACAGCGTATTGTACTAGCCTTGTGCAGCGTGTTGTACTAGCCTTGTGCAGCGTGTTATACTAGCCTTGTACAACATGTTGTAACGGCCTCATTCCTTTTATAAATCCTGTCGGCTATCTCAAGAAGCGTTTCCCGTTTATTCTGGGCAGGGTCGTCAAGCACTGTTTCAAGCAGTTCCTTAAAAATACACCCCATTATTTTACCGCCAGGAATACCGGCTGACATTAGATCATTTCCGTTTACAGCAAGATCTTTTACCGTAAAGGCTCGGCTTTCTGTTAAAACTTTATTCACCCTTTCTACAAGCTGCTCAATTGAGCGGTAATCAGGCTCTTTTCCCGAAAAGCCGTAAATGTCTGCACGGCGAAGACTATAGATATCATCAAGGTTATCTTCTCCCACACGGGCGATGAATCTGCGGACAGCTGCGTCCGACCATTGCTCAGTATAAAGGAACATATGTTCTTTTATTAAATGGCTGGTTTTGTCAATCACTGTATTGGGATAACGCAGGCGGCTGAGTATTTCCCTGCTCATGCCGACCGATACTTCTTCATGGCGGTAGAATGTATAAACACCTGCACTGTCAATGCCGCGTACTTTAGGTTTTCCGATATCATGAAGAAGAGCGGCAAGACGCACCTCGCGGGAGTAACAGTTTGCTGCGGCGTAATCGCAGGCAAGAAGGCTGTGATCCAGCACATCATATTGATGAAACCCTTTCTGCTCAACACCCCGGCAGGCATCCAGTTCTGCAATAAAAAGCTTAAGAAGCCCTGTTTTTTCCATCAAACGAAAACCATCGGAAGGAAGACTGGAGTCAAGTATCTTGTCAATCTCAGTGCGCACGCGTTCCTGCGAGACTTTTGCGCTTGTCTCAAGCGCGCCGCTGATTGCTTCAAGTGTATTCTTCTCAATCTGAAAGCCAAGCTGGGATGCAAAACGCACCGCACGAAGCGGGCGAAGACCGTCTTCGCTAAAACGCTCTTTTGCGTCTCCCACACACCGGATAATCTTTGCTTTTATGTCTTTCTTCCCATTGAACGGATCAACCGCTTCTCCTCCGGGAAGACAAAGGGCAATAGCGTTCATTGTAAAATCTCGGCGAGAAAGGTCCTCTTCTATATCTGCTGCGTAAGTTACCTGATCCGGCCGCCTCCCGTCTGAATAGCCGGACTCAGTCCTGAATGTTGTAATTTCCGCAGACTTTCTTTTATAAAAGACAGTAACAGTTCCGTGTTTGATTCCTGTAGGGATCACCTTTCCTCCCGAACGTTTCATTATTTCCGTTACTTCTTCAGGCAGCGCGTTAGTTGCAAGATCCCAGTCGTGAATCTTTTTTCCCATAAGCATATCCCGCACGGCTCCGCCCACAAGGTATATCTCTTTCCCGCTATTATTAAAAAATGAGGCAATTTCTTTCAGTACTGGATGTATATTTCCTGTCAATTGATAATCCTTTAATAAATAAGTATACTTTTTTTTAAGATTTTTACCACGAACCGCGCGAATATTCACGAACTCATACGGATATCTTTGCGCTGGTTCGTGAGGTTCGTGGTTAATAAATAAAAAAGGTAATGAGAATTGCTGGGGATTATATTTACAGGCGGAGAAGGGCCGCAGGCGCAGATTGCAAAGAGGTTAACCGAAATCAGAACAGAAGACGCACTTTTTTTCGCCGCTGATTCAGGGTTTGACGCGGCGCAAAGAGCGGGAATAAAACCTAATCTAATCGTCGGTGATATGGACTCGCTGAAAGCCATATCGAGCCTTGATTCCTGTCAGGTTCAAAACATTATACGCTATCCACATGACAAGGATTTTACCGATACCGAGCTTGCTTTCTCGGCTGCAGTTGAAAAAGGCTGTGAGCGGATTTGGATCATCGGAGGAGGAGGCGGAAGGATTGATCATCTCTTTGGTATTCGTTCAATGTTTGAAAGAGATATCTTTCCTCTGCGATGGATAACATCGGCGGAGGATATTCACTGCATTGCAGAAAGTACCGGGGAAATGGGATATAAGCAAGAGAGTGCGCTGTGCTGTAATTTAGAAATTGGAGCATGCGTATCTGTGTTCCCGTTAGGTGACGGACCGTGGGAAGCGGAGAGTTCAGGATTAAAATGGCCGCTTGCGGGGCTGTCATGGAACCGCGGTTTTTTCGGATTAAGCAATGTTGCTGTAGACGGAAAAATTTCGATTACAGCAATTAAAGGGCGGTTTATGGTGATTTTGCCGTTAACGACATGAATAACGTTTTAAACTGTAATGATTATCAATGCGTTATTGCGGGTGTCAGGCGCTATATGCGTGTATTAAACAAGTCGGCTTTAGCCATTAGCGCGTACCGCAGAAGAGGAGTGAAATAATTATTATGGCTGCAGTAATATTAGACGGGAAAAAATTATCAATCAAAATACGCGAAAGCGTTAAAACAAAAGCCGCACTGTTAAAAGAAAAAGGCGTTACTCCCTGTCTTGCAGTAGTGCTTGTCGGCGATGATCCTGCGAGCCTTTCATATGTAAAATCAAAGGAAAAAGCCCTTGCCGATGCGGGAATGGAAAGTCTTGATATCAAGCTGCCGCAAGAGACAAGCGAAGAAGCACTTCTGGCAGTTATTGAAGATTTAAACAAAAATGATAAAGTTCACGGCATTTTGGTTCAATCGCCGGTTCCAAAACACATTAATGAAGAGACTGTTAATTCCGCAGTAGCTCCTGAAAAAGATGTAGATTGCTTTCATCCGGTTTCTGTTGGAAATATGGTTCTGGAAAGGCCTGGCTTTTTACCTTGTACTCCGCATGGTATACTGATGCTGCTAAATGAATACAATGTAAAAACATCAGGGGCTCATGCGGTAATCATAGGAAGGTCCAATATAGTAGGCAAACCACTTGCAAATCTTTTAATTCGCCGTAATTATAATGCTACGGTAACTATTTGCCATACAGGCACAGAAAACCTTGCGAAACATACATTGCAAGCCGATATTTTAATGGCTGCAGCCGGAAAGCCCTGTTTCATAAAGCCGGAAATGGTTAAGGAAGGAGCTGCGGTAATTGATGTTGGAATTAACCGCGTTCCGGACATATCAGCGCAGAAGGGTTATCGCGTATGCGGCGATGTTGATCCTTCTGTTGAACAAAAAGCAGGTTATTTTACACCTGTACCCGGCGGGGTGGGTCCGATGACAATTGCGATGCTTTTAAGTAATGTAATAGAAGCTGCAGCTGCTTTCGCAGCTAAATCAGCGTGTACTGCAGCGTACACTTAATAAGGTACCATTGCGGAGGAAGCGAAATGGCTGATAACGAATCTGAATGGAAAGACGTTGATCCCAAAATTGAGAATTTGCCGAACAGGGGCAGATCAATTATTCTTTTTGTCGCAGGCGGTATAGCGCTTGCCATACTCACAATTGTCGGCATGCGCATTCGGCCTGTAGGACTTGTTATCGGAGTCTTTACATTTATGTCCGGTCTTACGATGCTGGTTCGAAGAAGAAAATTTAATTACAGACCAGGCATCATTGTTACCGTTTGCGGTTTCTTTCTTCTTCTCGCGAATCCGCGCTTTGGATTGGTAGCGGGTTTTGCGGGATTCTTCCTCATTATAGGCGCGGTTGGGCTTGTGGTTTTTGGTCTTTTCAGAGCAATAAAGCTCGCGTGGGAACTTGGAAGGTTTTCATAAATATAGATACTAAAGGAGAAAAACATGAGCGATATTATGAAAAGAGACGAGATTCCTTCAGCAAAAAGCTTAACAAAGTACGGCGTAGCCGCCGTTGGTTATACCGCCGCAGGAATTTTTCTGAGTATATTAAATACTATTACCGGTACCGGTTTCAGCATACTTGGAATTGTCGCCGGTACCGTTGTCTTCCTTTTGGGAATCAGCTCGTTTTTATCAAAGGATCCCGCAGATAAAAAAGCCGGGTTTATAATTACCGCGGCAGGTGTTTTAACAGTTATTTCCAAAACCGGCATTCCTTTTTTTGCTGGCGTTTCCAGGACTCTTCTTGTAATAGGAGCGGTCGGCCTCCTTGCGTTAGGCGTAATAAATGCCGTTAAATTCTTCCGCGGACTTAAGAAAAGATCGTAATTTATTCTATATTATAGACAGACTCTAATTATCATTATGTATAAAATATATGACTTACCACTTTGAAACCTACGGCTGTCAGATGAACAGCGCGGAGTCTGCGGCATTGGCTCTTGTGTGCAAAGAACGCGGATGGGAAGAAATAAATGAAAGCGAATTGGAAACATCAGACGGCAGCGGCGCTGATCTTGTACTGCTAAATACCTGTTCTGTAAGGCTTACCGCGGAAAAACGCGCGCTTGGCCGTATCGCTCATTATGCCGGTCTTAAGAAAATACATAAACTCAATTTCACTCTGGTTGTCGCAGGCTGCATGGCGCAAAGACTGGGAGATAAATTAATTGAGAAATATCCACAGGTAGATTATGTGATGGGCACAAAGCAGCGCTCTTTGTTTCCGTTGATACTGGAAGCTTGCGAAAACGGCGTTAAAGCCCCGCTCGATACAAATGAGGAGCCTGAGTTTTCATTTTCAAAGTCGCATCTTGAAGAAGGGCAATTCAGGAGTTTTATTCCGATTATGCACGGCTGTAATAACTTCTGCTCCTATTGCATTGTTCCGTATGTCCGCGGCAGGGAAGTTTCACGCGATCCGGAAAATATTATACAGGAAATCCGTCTTGTAGGAGAAAGGGGAGTGCGGGAAATTACTCTGCTTGGGCAAAATGTAAACAGCTACAGAAAAGAAAGCGTCGATTTCTCCGCGCTGTTAAAACTGGCCGCACAGGAAGCACAAAAGAATGGCATAGGCAGGATACGTTTTCTTTCAGCAAATCCCGGCAATTTTTCTTTAAAAATAATAGAAGCAATGGCTGAAAATAAAATCTTCTGCCGCCACATTCACCTGCCGGTTCAGCACGGCTGCGACAATGTGCTTAAAGCGATGAACAGAAATTATACAAGAAAGAGCTTCCTGGAGCTGGTAAGCGCTATTCGCAGCGCAATGCCGGGGGTATCGCTTTCCACAGACATTCTTGTCGGCTTTCCCGGCGAAACAGAAAATGATTTTGACGAAGCGCTCAGTTTAATGGAAGAGGTAAAATTCTTTTATTCCTATATGTACCACTTTAATCCGCGGGAAGGGACAAAAGCCTTTGATCTTCCGGACAGGATTGAAGATGAAGTTAAAAAAGAAAGACTTCTCAGAGTTATAAACCTCCAAAAAAAACACACCGCAGAGCTGTTAAAAGCAAGAATCGGCAGCACAGAAATTGTTTTAGTAGAAGGGATTTCCCGAAAAAATGCCGATGAATTAATAACAAGGACTGAAAAAGACGAAATGGTTGCGGTGCCCGGCAATAAGTCGATGATTGGCGCTTTCGGCAGCCTTACTCTTTCGTCCCTGAAAGGAAATACATTTCGATCAAAGGAGATAAGAACATGCCCTGGCGTTTAATAATCGGTATCGCTATATTTGCGGTATTTTTGGTATTTGTCGCGTTTAATATTGAAAACAGATGCGATATCAGTTTCGGTTTCACAAAAATTGAAAATGTTCCGGTGTTTTTTACAATATTTACTTCATTTGCAATGGGGCTTTTGTGTTCTCTTCCTCTAATTTTTCATATCAGGCATAAAAAAGCCCAAGTGTCACAAACTGGAAAGAAACCCAAAAAAGACACTCAGTTAATCAAAAATGATGATGATTATCATATTCCTGCCGAATCCGAAACAAGCGAAAAAATAAAAAAAGACGCTGTAGAAGCAAAAAAAAGATTCTTCCTAAAAAGACGCGGCGGTAATAATGGTTAGAGTGATAATTCCGCTTCTGCTTTTAGTAATCGCAGCCGCAGGTTTTTCTCAAGCTGGAGTTTCACTGAGTACAGAAATTCAAAGTATTGAAAAGTCGATGGAAGGGCAAGGTATTCCTGATTTACAAAGGCATAATGCTCTTGTACGTCTTGCGCAGCTTCGCCAGTTGTCTGGAGATATCGAAGGCGCCGCAAGAAATTGGCTGGAAGCTGCCGCCGCTGTTCCCGGCAGTGTAGACGATCAGGCTCTTTTAAACTGCGCCTACTGTCTTGCGGCAATGGGCGAATGGGACAGAGCATCCGCCGCTCTTCAGCCTTTACTGTTGAGATATATACGCGCGCGGTTTTTATACATCAGTATTAACGCAATCAGTACTGGCGACTTAACTGAACTTATATCTCTTACCGATAACCCGGAATACTCAAACCTAAGAGCGGAAATATTTTTTATTCTTTGGAAAATATCCCACACTGCGTCCTCTGAGCGATGGCGGCAGCGTCTTTTAAATGAATATCCGCAAACTCCTGAAGGTTTATTGGCCGCAGGCAGATCTTCGGCGATTATGGTAAACCCAAGCCCATTCTGGCTGTTTGCAGGGGGATTGGATTCTCTTGCGTTAATCAGCAGCGGTTCCTCTACAACAACAAATGCCGCGCAGACTTCTGTTTCACATAACTCAGTCTCTGTATCTCAATTTACGGACATAATAAGATTACAAACCGGTATATTCAGCCGTCAGACCAATGCTCAGGCACATATGACAAATCTTATCCGCTCAGGTTTTATTCCTTCAATTGAACAGCGTATTGTAAACGGAAATGAAATGTGGGTCGTTACTGTCAGCGCCGGAGCTGATGCAAACCGTACCCTTTCAGAACTACGCACTGCAGGCTTTGAAGCCTTCTCGGTTAGATAATGCCTTTACTGAAAAAAATTAATTCGTGGAGATAAGGGGATTCGAACCCCTGGCCTATTGATTGCGAACCAATCGCTCTACCAACT
>WQSQ01000014.1 GCA_009787775.1 Treponema sp. | reverse complement strand
ATTCACTTCTTCCATAAAGCCCAGGGAGCGTCTTTATTAAGCCACATAGCTGTCAGATCATTCTTATCCCTTAAAGTGTCCATACATTTCCAAAAACCGTTATGTTTAAAAGCGGAAATTTTTCCTTCTCTGGCAAGCGCTTCAAAAGGTTCCTTCTCTAAAACGGTTTTATCACCGTTTTTAATATATCGGAATATCTCAGGTTCTATAATAAAAAAACCTCCGCTTATCCATGTTCCGTCTCCTTGCGGTTTTTCACAGAAAGATCTTACATTGCAGTCATTATCAATGGTAAGAGCGCCGAACCTGCCGGAAGGTTGTATTGCTGTGACTGTAAGAGTTTTACCTGACTTTTCATGGAATTCCAATAGTTGCGGAATATTAATATCTGCTATGCCGTCTCCGTATGTAAGCATAAATCGTTCATTACCGAGTGTTTTTTGCGCTCTTAATAACCTTCCGCCTGTTTGGGTATTTTTCCCGGTATAAAGCATTGTTACTTTCCACGGCTCTGAACGATGGTTATGAATTTCTACAGAATTTTGCACCATATCAACAGTAATATCAGAATAACGAGTATAATAATTAATAAAATACTCTTTTATTATATGCGATTTATAACCGGTAAGTATTACAAATTCGTTATATCCCCAATAAGAATATATTTTCATTATATGCCAGAGTATAGGTCTTCCGCCTATTTCCACCATAGGTTTTGGGATAAGGTTTGTTTCTTCTGACAGTCTTGTTCCAAGACCGCCTGCAAGTATTACTACTTTCAATTTATTATAATCTCCAAATTGTAGGCTTATATGATTTTCCACTCATGCTCTAAACGGCTTACTCCGGTATCACTTACTGCACTGAAAATTTTAAATTTAAAAATTCCCTTTTTATGATCATATGCAAAGCCGTCTTCTGAATTAATGGTAATATCCAGTGAATACTCACCGGCAAGTAAATTATTATTCTTTATATAAAAATTAATTTCTCCGTCCGCTGTCATCTCTTTAATAAAAAATCTGTCAAGAAACGTATCTGTACTGTAACATAACAGCCCGTCATTTCTGAATATTTTAACCCCGGCAATAGGGTTTAATACAGGCTTATTAACTTTATATTTTATCTTTATATTCATGGAACTGCAGGTTTCAAATAAATCATTCTCTTTATTATTTTCATCCAATACAGCGATAGATGCAATTTCTACATCTCTATTTCCCAGATTATCTTCTGCGGTAATATTTGCGGATTCATGATGTTCTGTGTGGTGTGTTTTCCGCCCCATATAATCCATATATTCGGGGTGAACATCAAAAGGAGAGCCCTGTTTTTGAATATACCCGTCTTTTATCCAGATGCTTCTTTCGCATAATTGTTCAATACTTCCCAATCCGTGCGAGACAATAACAATTGTAACTCCGCTTGCTTTAATGTCACGCATTTTATTAAAGCACTTTGCCTGAAAACCCGCGTCCCCCACAGCTAATATTTCATCGACAAGTAAAATATCTGCGTCCACATGGATAGACACAGAGAATGCAAGGCGAGTATACATTCCGGATGAATACGTACGGATGGGATTATCTATAAACTCTTCCAGTTCGGAAAAATCAATTATTTGCTCAACACGGTTTTCAATTTCCCTGCGCGTTAAGCCGTAGATGGAAGCGTTGGTATAAATATTTTCCCTGCCGCTCATATCGGGGTGAAACCCCGCGCCAAGTTCAATAAGGCTTGATATACGCCCGGTCATTTCAATGCTGCCCTTATCCGGATACATAATTTTAGTCATCATTTTTAACAGTGTGCTTTTTCCGCTTCCGTTCTGCCCTATTATTCCAAGCGCCTCGCCTTTCTGTACATCAAAGCTGACATCGTTTAATACCCAACGTTCTTCATAGTGATTGCGTTCCTTAAAAAGTATTTTTTCCTTTAAGGTCAAAGCTTTGTCATGATATATTAAAAATTTCTTTGCGGCGTTTTTTACAGTTATTACAGTCATCAGAGTACCTCCGCAAAACGTCTTTTCAATCTGTCAAAAATAATAAATCCGATAATTAAAATAATAAATCCTGCTATTGCCGGAAAAATTAAAGAGTCCAATTCCGGTACATTTCCGTAATATAATACTTCGCGGTAAGCTATAATAACAGGAGCCAGCGGGTTAAGCATTATCGTCGGCCGTAAATTTTCCGGTACAGAACTTAGTGAAAAAAGAATTGGTGTACAAAATTGCCCTGCCATGGCGATAATTCCTGTTATTTGCGATAAATCGCGGAAGTAAACATCAACAGCGGATACTATAAAACACGCTCCCATTGCAATAATATATTCAACTGCCATAATTAAAGGTAAACATAAATACGCTGTTAAATTAAATTTTACCCCGGAGAATAAAGATAAAGGAACAACAATCACAAAACATAATAACATATTTATAAAAGAGCTTGTAACAAAATATATCGGCATTACTTCCCTTGGAAAATGTATCTTCGCAACTAGATTTTTATTATCACGGATAACATTTGCTCCCGCGGTAATACAGGTTGCAAAAAATAGCCACGGTACCATACCTACAAATAAAAAAAGATAATATTTTTCTATTGCCCCTCGCATTAAAATAAAAGAAAAAACAAATGAGTAAACAAGTACTTGTAAGAGCGGGTTTATGAACGTCCATAAAAAACCAAATACCGATCCTTTATAACGCCCGCGCAGGTCTTTTCTTACAAGATTCGCTATCATTTCCCTGTAAGCGTATATTTCTTTAAGTAGGTTCATTTTTTTTCCTTTATTTGAAGCTGTTCCAAAACTTTCGAACCGTAGGTTCGCGTTTTTGGAACAGCTACCTTAGATTTATATGAAAAAGTGGGCTTTAGACCACTTTTTCAAGAGCTTGTTCCGAAACCAACCGGGTTTTGGAACAAGCTTAATAATAATGAAATTCGGTCCCTATAAAAAGTTCGCTTTGGCTTTTCTTGTGGCCAAATGAAAAATCCCTTCCGTAGGAAATCCTTAAAAACAAACTGTTCCATCTCTTCGGGAAAATAATAAACTCAAACCCTGCAGTTAGCTGCAAGTTTTCCATGTTGAAAGACTGCGTTTCTGAATTGCTGCTGTAAATGGCCGCGTCAATTACGGGAGCTAAGTGAAGATCAAAATCAAATACACGCCAGAAATTACTGCCGCCAAACCATTCTGACGGTCTGAACTTAAATATTAATAAAGTAACGTCAACGTTTAAAGAGAGCATATATTTCGCGTCTATTTCATTATCAAGGATGCCGCGCAGAACATCGCCGCAGCCCACTGCTTTAGCTGTGACTTCGCCGTAATCATCAAAGAACCAATGGCGGTATAATAGGCGGGAGGACAGACCGGCATACTCATTAAAAACAAAATGCCCCTGCGCGCTGACGTTTAAGTCCGCTCCCCATGGCTCCATATCATTTTTGCGGTTGTAAAAATTATAACTGAAAGAATTTCCTATGCTTATTGATGTTCCTTTCCGGAAATTACCGGCCCAGTCAACTCGGCCTAATTCAATAGTGTGGGAGAACTCCAGAAACGGCCCTTTTAAAAAATCTGCTAAAGGCCATTTTTCCAGCTCATGATTAAAGACAGCGGAAATGGAAGGAGTGTATTTTAACTCGCCAATATTATTAATAAAAAGCCCTGTCGGTATTTCCCATAAAATATACGGATTACTGGATAAATAAAGCCCTTCCTGATATCTTCCGTACTCATTTCTGTACTTTACCGGATTTTCCTGATTAACAAAAATGGACTCTGCAAAGCCGACTGTCAGCGTAGTGCGGCTAACCGGAATCTCCGCGGAAATCCCTGTAATGTTTTCGTAGTACCATGTTGATTGCGTATCAGGACTGTAAGAAAGATCGTGGTCAAAATTAATTTTCCAGTAAAGACCGAATAGTTTAACAGGGATTTCCGGATCAATATTCAAATTAAAAAATCTAAGGCCTTCTGTGTCCTTAAGGTAGCCGATGCTTAATTTTAAAGGACTCATTGTACCTAAAAAGTTACTGTCAAGCCCTTTAACAGCAAACTCAAACCCTGTATTTGAACTGTACTCAGGATACGGAAAGGCGATAATATTCCATGTATCTTTTATGTATATATCAAGGTCAACAGGAAATTTACCGCCGACTCGCGCCTTTCCGACTTTATGTTCTATCCTGACGCTTTCAAACAATCTTTCGTTTACAAGAAGCTGTGTTTTTTCCTGTAAAAATCTTTCCAGATTGGAAACCCCTGTTATTTCTTCTCCGATTTTAAATCCTGTTCTGTAATCAAGCGCGTAATCTTTTGTAATACCGTCCACATGATAATTATATGAATTAATTACGTATATATTTTTATCTTCTGACTGCGCCGTAATATTCACTGTAATGAAAAAAGAATAAAGAACAAAAAAAGCATAATAGAGAGCGTAAGATGAAAAGATATCTCTCAATTATCGATTTTTCCGTCAAGAACATTTTTTAATAAATTTAATTCACTCTCATTTTCCAAAATAACACAGTAAGCGCTTGTTTTATCAGGAACTATAAATGTAAGTTTACCGTCTTTTTTCTTTTTATCGCTTTTCATCACGTTTATCATTTTTTCGCTGTCATATGAATACGCAAGGTTAAAACCGGACGACTCAATCAGGGTTTTTATTTTCTGCGCTTTTGCATCCGGTGTTATGCCAAGTTTCCGGCCGAGTTCACAGGCGCGTACAATTCCCCACGCTACAGCTTCGCCGTGCGAAATGCTGCCAAGCCCTGAAACGCTTTCAAGGGCGTGCGCGAAAGTATGACCAAGATTGAGCAGCATTCTTTTTCCGTTATCGCGGAGATCTTCGCTGACAACGCCGGCTTTGTAAGCGGCTACTTTTTTAATACATTCTAAAAGTAAATCATTTTGGGAGTAAGGCGGGGAGAGGAGAGGTAAAAGCTGATCAAGGAAATCATCGCCTGATAGAATTGCCGTTTTTATTAATTCAGCGATGCCGTTTTTCCATTCCATTTGCGGCAGGGAAGAAAGAGCGGCAAGCGGCATATAAACAGTCTCCGCCGGATAAAAAGTTCCGGCAAGGTTTTTTATACTGAAAAGATCAAAACCTGTTTTACCGCCGACAGCCGCGTCTACCATCGCAAGTAATGTCGTAGGTACAAGGATAAGACGGCAGCCGCGCATATATACAGACGCTGCAAATGCTGTTAAATCGCAGATAACGCCGCCGCCGACGCCGATAAAAAAGCAGTCTCTTGCTAAACCTGCCTTTTTGGCTTCCGACAAAATCTTTTCTGCCGACTGCCAGTTTTTATTTTCCTCGCCGCTTTTTAAAACACACAACGCTTCGTTTTTACATAACTTTGCGGCTAACTGCGCCGTGTTTTCATCAGCGACTATTAACGCGTTTTTATCTAACGAGATTTCAGGAAAATCAGCGCTAATGATAATTTCTGTTTTAAACTCACCGAATGTATATTTCAATCTCGTTACTATGCTCAAATTTTCCCCATATTATTCCGGCAGGAATAATAAAAGAGGATATAGTTAGCCTGTCTGATAACATTACTTGTTTAAATACCTATATAAAATGGTTAAATTACCCGGCATTTCAAGCGATCAGACAGAGACAGAAGAAAAAGGCGGCCGAAACACGCTCTGGTCTCTCTGCATTGTGTCTTATACCAATATACCATTAATGAATACCTTGATCAACTATGGGCCGAAAAAGAGCTAAATTATTAATTTTTTAAGAAGTAGAGGATAGATTATAGACATTTTCTTTGATTATATTAAGAAGAGCGTATTTAAAATATTCAGATTCTTCCGGTAATTTTTTAAAAAAATCTTTCCAGTTTTCAATAAAATCATCGGCAGTTTTGCGGTTTAGGGGTAAATTCTTTCCGTTAAGTATATCTTCTCCTTCTTTATTGCGGATTAATGCGCCGGATTTGATAATAATCTTAATCTCGGACAGTATGTTTTTCCCTGTTTTTGCAAGAAAAACCAGAATTCCGCTGTTTGAATAGGTGTCACTATATAATTTTTTATACACTGAATAATCCCATTGATGAAGAGGCAGCCGGATACGGGTAATTATTTCCTGATTGCCAATAGTTTTATATTCCGCGCTTGAATGAAACCTAAAAGCGGATACCCACCTTGATGTATTCGGACTGCTTCTAAGCTCATATTGTGCGTCAAAAGCCGCAAGAGGCGCCGGTATATCAAGCAGATAGGGACGGCAGGAAATATTACCGCCTATTGTCGCGATATTTCGCACCTGAAATCCGGCTATATTTTCAAGGCAGATGCGAAAGGCTTTTGGAACAGTCTTTCCCAGATTAATAATTTTATTTAAATTGACCATTGAACCAATTTCAAGGTAATGTTCCGTTCTTGTGATACGATGCAGTTCTGTCAGTCTGTCAAGACAGAGCAAAATAGGAGGGAGATTAAGAATATTGTTTTCCTGCCTGCCAATCAGGTGAGTTCCTCCCGCGTATATCACAGCGTCCGGAAAACGGTTTAACGCAAGAAAGAGTTCCTGATAGTTAGCAGGAATTACTACATGGTTAAGAGGAACGTCCATAAAGCCTCCTGCGGCGGATTTGCGCAATACTGTTAACTGTTCTTAAAAGTTTTTCTGTATTTGTGCACCTGCATTTTATTCCGGAAAACCCTGCAAGGATTTGGTTAACAGAAGGGGATGGAATTCGATCCAAAAGAGCTTCAATACAGAGAATTTTTCCGGCTTCGCAGTATCCGCAATTACCCAGATGTTCTTCCTCGAAAATTGATATTATTTCTTGATATTCAATTGTCTGGGAAAACCCTTCAATGGTTATTATTTCGCTTCCCTGGATTTTAAATGCCGGTATAAGACATGCAGGACTTACAAGATTGTTAATAATAACAGAGCATGCTCCGCATTGTCCGCAAAGGCATCCTGGCTTTGCTCCGAACAGGTTAAAATTCCCGCGAAGAATATCGATAAGCCGCACTCCCGCTTCCCCTGAAAAAACGACATCTTCTCCGTTTAAAATAAAGTTAACTGTCATTTTTGTTCCTGTTCAATTTTTAAATTTGTTCGGCTAATCATTTCCCAAATATCCTTTTTTTTCAGGGGAATGGAATTAAAATCATGATCCATCGCCTGGGAAACTGCCTGCATGAACGCAGCCGGAATACATGTAAACGGAAGTTCTCCTGCTCCTTTTGGTTCGCTTTTGTCTCCCGGAAAAAATTCAACATGAATCGGATGGCTTTCATGCTGAGGATAAATTGAAAAATTATCGTATTGGATTTTTGGAATAACGCCGTCTTTATATTCGATGTTTTCTGTAAACGCCCATCCTAATGCCTGGGTAATGCTTCGTGTCAGGTTCCTTTTTGCTCTGTTGGCTGATATTATTTTCCCGCAGTCAACCGCAAGCCAGACACCGCGTATAACAGGCAAACATTCAACAAGATCAATTGATACCTCAACTACCGCGGCAGCAAGGCCAGGCCTCGCAAGACTGGTTATATCCTTTACCTTCCAGCTTCCGTTTCTGAGAGTTCCTTCTGCGGGTTTTGCAGAACGGCGCACTGTTATGGGCAGAGGATCGCGGAAGCGCTGCTTTCGGATGGCAAGGCAGCATTTTTCTACCAATTTTGTAATTAATGTAATGTTTCTTGAAGAGCATGAAGGGCCGCAGTCAGGCGAATCCGCGGATACAATACGTACCATACCCGCTTCAATGGACATGGTTTCCATTGCTATTTTTTCCCAGATTTTTTGGTAATCTTCGGAACTTGTTATGCTGGATTTAATTTCGAGACAACTGTCTTTTGTTAATGTTACTTCTACGGAATAAGAACTATTTTCATCTTCAGGGCAGAGCAGGCCGTTGCTTTGATAACCTACAGCAATTCCAATACCTCTTGGCTTTTCTCCCTCTATGGTTTTTCCCATGCGGCTTTGGCGCAATAGTTCATTGGAAGCCCATTTACGGTGATAATCGCTTATTTTAACTGCATATTTTATTAATTCTTCGCCTGAAGTATTTTTCTTTACTGCAGGCAGAACAGGCGAAATAAGGCTGGTATTAACTCTGTTCATCCGCCAAAGAGCAGGATCATGTCCAAGCATATCCGCGATTTGTGATATACACCTTTCCGCCGCGTAAAGCCCCTGTGTCATTCCAAATCCGCAAAACGCTCCCTGCGGAGGTAAATTTGTGACCATTGCCTTTGCGGTAAGAATTAAATTCTTAAAATCATAAAATCCAAGGCAGCCAAGACACACCTGTTCCAGTATTTCTTCACCGTAAACCCCGTAAGCTCCAAGGTTAACGGCAATTTCTATGCTGGCTGCGTTTATATTATCATTTTCGTCGATGGAGCATGTAATATCGATATTGGTTTGACAGCGTTTTGTCGTATAAAGAAAATCTTCTTCGCTTGTTAAGATAAAGCGGACTGGCTTTTTTGTAATATATGTGCCTAAAGCGGCATGGCATGCAAGTAATGACGGATACCACAATTTTCCGTCCATGTGGAGGCCAAGGGCTGTTGGTTCTACTGAGACAGCACCTGGATCAATTTTTAGCGCCCTGACAACCGATCTTTTAACATGATGCGGCCATTGAGTTGCTGTCCTTACAACAAGAGTACTGGATGTTTTTTTATTATTGACGGATTTGTCAGTTGTTTTTTGCTTAGCCCACCATGTAACAGCTCCGGCCGGTTCAGCATACCAGTGATCCTGGATACCGGTAGTGTAACTGCCTGTGGTTATTTTTCCGGAACTTTCAAATATCTCTTTTGTATTGCCGATAATAATTTCACGTGTTATTTCCGCTGCGGCGTTTTTATCAGTACAGTTAAATACCGGTTCCTCTTCATCTGCAATGACTTTGCACTTGGCGGCAAGTTCCTCCAGCCTTGTTTTATCAGGGCCCAGAATTATAGCGACAGGTTCGCCTATATAAGAAATTACATTGTCCGCAAGGATAGGCATTCTGGTATTTTCAAGTCTATTTTCTCCGGGAATATCTTTAGCGGTAATCAACAGATAATCATCCGGCAGCGGGGACACGTAAATTGATCGCAGTTTTCCCTTTGCCGCGGGCGACCTGATTGTAACTGCGTACAGCAGGTTTTTTGGATAAATATCTTCCATAAAGGGCGGAAAGGTCATTACTGACTATTTTATTGGTATTTCGATAAATATACAATGACAGCTTAACATGTTTGTAAAACAGCATGTATTTTTTGTGCATTTCGGTATTCTTTTGGTTTAGCCGGATCAAACTTACACACGGGCCTAAGCTCATTAAGGAGCTTTTTAACATCAAGATTTACCGGTTTCTTTTTTGTTATCTGCAAAATGCGGCTGTGTTCTGTTTCCGCAGACTCTTCATCTTCGCTCATTAAAGTTTCGTCTAACCGTTCGCCTGGGCGGAGTCCGATGTATTCAATTTTAATTTCAGTTTCAGGCTCATATCCGTGGAAGCGGATCAGCTGCTCCGCCAAATCGCGGATGCGCACAGGCTCACCCATGTCCAGAAGATACAGTCCTCCGTTTTCGCCGACACCTCCTGTTTTTAAAACAAGGGAGCAGGCTTCGCTTATTGTCATAAAAAAGCGGCGCGCGTCTGGGTGGGTAACCGTTACAGGCCCGCCCTTTTCAATCTGCTGCTGGAAAAGCGGAACAATGGAGCCGCGGGAACCAAGAACGTTACCGAAACGCACTACCACAAAAGAAGTGCCGTTTTTTGCGCCGTTATCACAGGCGGGGCTTTCCCTACTTGCGGCAAGCACCATCTGCTCGCAGATATATTTTGACGCGCCGTATACAGAAACAGGAGATACAGCCTTGTCGGTAGAAATATGAACAAACTGCTTAACTCCGTATTTAACGGCGGCATTGATAAGGTTCTCTGTTCCAAAAACATTGTTCTCAATTGCCGCTACCGGGTTTGCTTCCATCATCGGGACATGCTTGTATGCGGCTGTGTGAAAAATCGCGTCCGCTTTCAGCTGGCTGAAAATATAATCAATATAGTCGGCGTCTTTAAGCTCCCCGATAATCGGGACAATCGCGGCTTTTTCTCCGACTCCTTCTTCCTGTAACAGGTGTAGTTCCCTGTCAATCTGATAGATCGAATTTTCTCCGTGTCCTAATAAATAAAGCCTTGACGCGCCGCCCGAAAGAAGCTGCCTGCACAATTCGCTTCCGATGGAACCTCCCGCGCCTGTTACAAGAACGCGCTTTCCGCGGACATAGGAAAGGCTCTGTTTTAATTTTATCGTAACGGGATTTCTGCCAAGCAGGTCCTGCAGGTCTATGGAACGAGTTTGAATAAAGTGTGCGTCATCTTCGATTATCTGGGAAATACCGGGAAGTATTCGTATCTTTTGAAAACCGGCTGCCTTTAAAATTAAATAGAGTTCTTTTAAATATTCTCTGCTTGCCGAAGGAATCGCTATTATCGCCTCATCGGCGGGGTTTGTCCGTAAAAGGAGAGCAACATCGCGGATTGGGCCGAGAACCGGAATACTGTCAATCCTGTGGCCGATTTTTTCGGGGTCATCATCGAGAAAGGCGACCACTTCGCCGAATACTGCTTTTTTTGTTATTTCATTTGCAAGAGTGCGCCCTGCAAAGCCTGCCCCGATAATATAAAGACGTTTTGATTTTCCCATATTCCCTCATGAAAGGGTGTCATGGATTTACTTATGCTCAAGGGATCCTATCACCTCAAAAGCAAGGTCAATGGAAAATGAATCATTGTAAAGGTCCAGTTTTATTTTTGCCCTTCCTTTTCTTTTATCGACTTTTATTATCCTTCCCTCAAGACCTGAAAGCGGGCCGTCAATAACAACAATACGGGAGTTTTCATTAAAGTAGACTCTGGACCTGCCCGCGACAGGGCCGGCGTTATTTATAAAGTGAAGCACCAGTTCCAAATCCCTGCCGGAAAGCGGAGTTATTGCCTGGTTCGATTTTAAAAACCGGAAAAAGCCTTCTGTGCGCCTGAACTCCCATTGCCGCTGGATTATTTCGTTGTCATCCTCGGCTTCAATAAAAAGATACCCCGGAAAAACTGCGGGAACTGTTGTTGTCAATTTACCGTTTTTCCTGATATCAAGGCGTCTTCTTAGATAATGAATCGGTAACGTAATTTCCGGATACGAGCCTCTTAAAAGCCTGATAAATTTTTCTTCTGAGCGGGTTTTTACCTGTACTGCGTAGTAGTTCATCTGCCCCATTATATATTCCCGCCGCTTCTTTTGAAAAGAGTGCTGAAAAACCGTATAAATGCCGATATTTTTGATGGAGGAATATCCTTTGATTAACAACCGTATTGTTTTTGTTGTTGTTTTCGGTCTTTTGCTCAATATTGCCTGCGGCGCGTCAATGGTTTCGTTTATTGTCATTGAAACCGGGCTGCCTGAGAATGTTTCAGTAAATCAGCACTCAGAACAATGGGAAAATGCGTTCATGGATGTTTTCTTTGACGCGGGTTACATAGTAAGCAATGCGCCGATTTTACGCATAGGATCAAAACCAATAGGTGATTTATTATCAGCCGCCTGTGATATAGATGAAATAAAAAGCTTGGGAATCGATTTCTTATTGATTGCGCATTTGGATTACAGCGGGGAGCCGCGAATCCCTGCCGAAATATCGTTATTAATATACAAAGTCACATCGGACGATAGGCTTTTGGAAAGACAGTTCCCGGGAAAATCTTACAGATCAAACCGGGAAGAGCATGATGATATCAGATCAATCATCAGGGGATTTGTTCCCTATATTAGATAGTATCTGTTAATAATGCGTCCGCGTTATTGGCAGACTCTTAATTGAGGATGTTTATGAAAAGAAGGATTATTTTATTTGCTGTCGTAACCGGTATTATATTATTTCTTACAGGTTCTTCTCCATGGGAAGGAGCGGCCGCGGTAGCGCCGTCAGGCGAACTGCCGGAGACTGGATTTTTTGTTGCTACAAATTCGTTCCCGCGCAATACAGTAGTAGATATTACCAATATTGAAACGGGCAGAACCGCAAGGGCAATAGTCGCAAACTCTCTTTACAACTCCGGGCTGCTCGCGATTGTATCGCGCGAAGCTGCGGAATCAATCGGAATGAGAGCCGGATCTGTCAGCAGAATCAGGATGGTACAGCCATCCGATCCAATGGCGTATCAGCAGTTCACAGAAAGGCTCGCTTCGGGTATTCCAATGGTCAATGATCCTGCCGCTGAACAAAGAATGCTTTCGGAATTATACAGTACGGATACATATGTACCGCCTGCTGTTCCGGCAGCTCCGTCTTATCCGTCTTCACCAACTTCGCCTGTAGATTTAGTTAACCGCGGAGTAGAACGCGGTTACGTAATTGACGAACCAGAATGGGGCGGAAACGGCAGGCTTAATATAGTTGAAGTTCCTGGATTTCTTGTTGAACCGTTACAGCCTTTTGTCGCGCCGGCGGAACCTTATACAGTAATTGCAGAGACAGTCCCGCCTTCAGAACCTGCAGCAGTATCACCGCCTGTTACAGCGCCGCCGCCTGCCGCTGTAACGCCGCCGGTTACAGCTCAAGTTGATCCCGTCGTACAGCCGGAAGAAACGCCGGTTAAAGACACTGTAAGGTATGTTGATGTTTTTGAACCGGCGTCTAAAGAAACTATAGTTACAATAATGCCCCGCATATCTGTAGAATCAATTGTTCAGGAAAAAGAAATAGATAAACCGGTTTTCACAGCCGAATATACAGAGGCTTCAAGCGAAGTAGTAAAGGATATTCCTTCCAGAATTGAAGAAGCGTCAAATATGAGTATTGTAAAAAATGTTCCGGAATATATCCGCGAAATTAACAATAGAGAAACCGAAAAAGCAGTTCCTGAATTTACCGCAGTAAATGACTCTCATGATGAATTCATAAAACAAACGTCTGAATATATCACAGAACAGCCGCGCAGTGAAACCAATAAAGAAATACTTGATTGGTTTGACCCTGTTTCACCGACGCTGTTTTCTGAAAAACCTGAAAAATATATAGAACCTGCTTCTCTGGCAGAAGAGCCTTTTGTTATTGCCGAAAAATTGGAAAAACCTGTGGAACCTGCATTAACGGGAGAGCCTTTTGTTATTGTTGAAAAACTGGAAGAACCTGCAGAGCTTACTTATCTAACAGAAGAGCCTTTTGTAGTTGCCGAAAAATTGGAAAAACCNGCAGAGCCTGCCGCGCTAACGGAAGAACCTTCCGTAATAGCCGAAAAACTGGAAGAACCTGAAGAACCTGCTTCTCTGGCAGAAGAACCTTTCGTAATCGCTGAGAAACTGGAAAAACCCGCAGAGCCTGCCGCGATTACAGAGGAACCTTCTGTTATTGCTCAAGTGCCGTCTGAGCCTATACCGCCTGCTCCTGTAAAAGAAGAGCCTCCCGTTGTAGTAGCAGAAGCGCCTGTATATGTACTTCCTACGCAGCCGTTTGTACCAGTAGAATCAACACCCAGAGTAATGGAACCGACAGTTTACAATATACCGTTATCTGACATTATCCCCGGCATTGCGTCAGCGCCGCCTGCCGCAGGCAGCCAGAGCGTTCCTGTAATACCTGAGTCATATATTATTCCTTCGGTTACACCGGCTGCTCCGCCGCAGTCATCCGCGCCAGCGCCTTCTGTTATTCCGCCTTCTTTAATCATTGCGCCTCCGGCAGTAACACCCGCCGCGGCTGTTACATCGTCCCCGGCGGCAGTTACGCCTGCAGCGTCATCTATACAGCAGTCATTCTCTGTCCGAACAATATCTCAGCTTGATCGCGGACAGTATTATGTACAATTGGCATCTCTTCCGGTAAATCAGGTAGAGAATGTAATCCGTCAAATTGATTACAGATATAATCCTGTTGTATTAAGAGACGGTGACAACATGTACAGAATACTTATAGGCCCCTTAAATCAGGGAGAAAGTGCGGCAATCCTGCAGCGGTTCAGGAGTATCGGTTTTAACGATGCCTTTGTAAGATACGGCAATTAGTTTATGCTGCTAATTACGGCTTATGTATCATTGTGTCATTTGAGTATTTAAACATTTGTTTCACAGACATCGCAGAGATAATTGAAAAAAAATTACATCCATGACGCGTCTGCCCGTCAAGGCTTGACGCGATCATCCGCCAAGCCTTGACGCGGGTACACACCAAGGCTTGACGGGTATGTCCACCAAAGCTTGACGCGATCATCCGCCAAGCCTTGACGCGAGTGCACACCAAATTGCATAAGGAATCAACGCATTTTGTTATTCGTGCTGAGGGGGTTTAATACCCAAGAGCTTGCTTCGCGAGATCACTTTAGGGCGCTTTAAAAAGGTATTAAACCCCGAATGTAAATACCTCATTAGAACAACATACCCCGTCCCTTTAGAGCTGGGTTGTTGATTTTGCATAACTATTTATATATATTTTCCTTGCCTTTCAGGAATAATTTTCGTACATTAAAAATATAGGAGAGAGACGTCAATATCCTTTAACCTTGTTAAGGTTATATAGCAAATTAAACAAATTTAAGTCTTACCGGCTTTAATGAAATTAGATTATGTAATTATTATCGATTATTAAATATATTTTTGATTACTAATTATTAAAACCATTTACCGCCGGTAAGCGGGAGTGAAAAATGTCATTAATAAATAATGTTAATGAAAAACTTCACCGGATTCGGGTTAGGCTTTATCCGAATTATCTTCCGTCTGTTGCGGGATCGTATATAGCAAGAACAAACAATGAAGCATCCCTATCAATAGAGGACGTATGCGCAGCTCTTAAAAACAGGGGCGGCTTTACGGGCAAGTATGAAAACCTTGTAGAGAATGTGCGTCAGTTTTTTGACGAAGCGGCGTATCAGCTCTGCGACGGTTTTGCGGTAAATACCGGGTATTATTCAATACAGCCCAATATAAGCGGTACGTTTAATTCAGAAAAAGACGCTTATAACGGGAAAAAGAATCCTCTCGATTTCCGCTTCCGCGCCCTTTCTGCTTTGCGTAATCTTGCACAGCATATCAATATTGATATCGAAGGCGTAGCAAATGTTTCCGGATGGATAGACGAGTTTACAGATACCGATGTAAAAACTGTTAACAGTACGTTCTCCGAAGGAAATATTTTCAGCATCGCAGGCTGTAAAATAAAAATTGCAGGCGATGATCCATCATGCGGCGTATTTTTTGTACCCGAAGAGGACGCATCAAAAGCTGTAAAAGTAACGCGGATCGCGGAAAATTCAGGTTCAAGAATAATCGGCGTATGTAAAAGTACAGGCTTTCAGAAGAATAAAATAGAAATCAGGACCCAGTTCTCAGCCGGTTCAAGATTTCTGAAAGTTCCCAGAATAATTACATCAGATTTTGTTCTTGAAGAAATGTAACCAATAAGCAATGAGCAGTGGGCAATGTTACAAAAAATACATTACTCGCTCATTGCTCGTTGCTATTGTCTCTCAAATCCTTAAGTCATATACTTTTCGATATATTCCTGCTTAACCCTCAGTAAATCCTCCCTCGGAAGACGGGAGAGAACTTTCCAGCCAAGATCAAGCGTTGTACCGATATCACGGTTTTCATATTCTCCCTGAGACAGGAATGTTTGCTCAAAGATATCGCCGAATTTCAGATAACACTTGTCGGCCGCGGACAATTCCTCTTCGCCGATAATGGAGGCTAGGTTTCTAATCTGTTTAACCCTCGCGTAAGCGGCGAAAAGCTGGCTTGAAACATCCTTGTGATCCTCTCTTGTCATTCCCTCTCCGATACCGTCTTTCATTAAGCGTGAAAGACTTGGAAGGCCCGCGACAGGCGGATAAATGCCGCGCTGATAAAGTTCGCGCTCAAGGACTATCTGCCCTTCTGTAATGTAGCCTGAAAGATCCGGTATAGGATGGCTGATATCATCATTGGGCATTGAAAGAATCGGAATCTGGGTGATGGAACCAGTTGATCCCTTGATTTTTCCCGCTCTTTCATAAAGCGAGGCAAGATCGGAATAAAGGTAGCCTGGGTACCCCTTGCGGCTTGGAACTTCCGAACGGATTGAAGATACTTCGCGTAACGCTTCGCAGTAGTTGGTCATGTCTGTCATCACTACAAGGACATGCATGTTTTTCTCATAGGCAAGATATTCGGCGGCTGTAAGAGCGCATCTGGGTGCTACAAGCCGTTCCAGGGAAGGGGAATCCGCAAGAGAGAGAAAGACTACGACATTTGAAAGTACGCCTGAATGTTCAAAATCATCCAGGAAGAAACGCGCGACATCGTTTTTTACGCCCATTGCGCAGAAGACAATTACAAATTGTTCACAAGCGCTGGAATCATTATCAAATGAAATAATCTTCGCCTGACGTACAATTTGGGCCGCGAGGCGGTTGTGGGGAAGGCCGTTACCTGAAAACACAGGAAGTTTCTGTCCGCGGATCAGCGTGTTCATTCCGTCAATAGAAGATATTCCTGTTTGAATAAAATCACGCGGATATGTCCGGGCATAAGGATTTATCGGAAGCCCGTTTATATCAAGAGTCTTTGATGAAAAAATACTGCCGTATCCGTCAATCGGCTCGCCAAGCCCGTTAAATATACGTCCGAGTAAACCCATGCCCACGCGCAGTTCCATGGGTTTGTCAAGAAACTCGACTCTTGTGTCATCAGCGGAAAGGCCTGTGCTGCTTCCGAAAATCTGAATGGCTGCCCAGTCTTCGCTTAAATCAAGCACGCGTCCCAGTTTCTTATTATTATCCCTGTCGTAAACGGCGACCATGTCATTGAAGCCTGTACCCTTGCACCTGGATGTGATCACAACAGGCCCTTCTATACGCGAAAGCCCCCTGTATTCAATGCCTCTCATTTACATATCTCCGTTATGCGCATTTTTCATATTTTCCCGCCGGATTTCAGGGTTACGGAACGGTAAGATTTTTCAAGCTCTTCAAAGGACGCGCGCATTTTATCTTCAAATTCATTAATTCCGTCTGCTTTATTTTCAAGAACATTCTCGTTGCTTACTGTGCTTTTAAGGCGGGATAAACCTTCCTTTAAGCCTGTAGAAGTTATTTTCGTCATTGGGGCGCCAAGGTCAATACATGTGTACGCGCGTTCATGAAACTCCATAATAAGGTGCAGCAGGCGAACCTGTTTTTCAGGAATACAGTACATGTCGGTCTCATCAAAAGAGTTCTGCTGCAAGAATCCGTCTTTGATTATCTGCGCGGTAAGGAGGATCAGTTTTTGCTCGTCAGGAAGAGCGTCAGGGCCGATAAGGCGTACTATTTCAGCTAATCTCTGCTCCTGTTTAAGTAAGTCCATGCAGGCCTTTCGAACTTTTACCCAATTTGGGTTAACCTTTTCCCACCAGCGCTGAACCTCTTCCGCGTATTCAGAGTAGCTGTCTATCCAGCTTATTGCGGGGTAATGCCGGGCGTTTGCAAGGTCTCTGTCCAATGCCCAGAAACAGCGGATAAAACGTTTTGTGTGCTGCGTGACGGGTTCTGAAAAATCACCGCCCGGAGGAGAGACCGCTCCGATTATAGAAACAGAGCCTTCAAGACCGTTTAATGTTTTTACCCGCCCCGCTCTTTCATAAAACTCCGCAAGCCGCGTAGGGAGATAGGCGGGAAAACCTTCTTCCGCCGGCATCTCTTCCATGCGTCCGGATAGTTCGCGTAACGCCTCGGCCCAGCGGCTTGTTGAGTCCGCCATAATCGCGACATGGTATCCCATGTCTCTGTAAAACTCCGCAAGTGTAACGCCTGTATATATTGAAACCTCACGCGCCGCAACTGGCATATTGGAAGTGTTCGCGATTAAAAGCGTTCTTTCCATAAGGCTTCGTCCGGTTCTGGGATCCAAAAGCTCGGGGAACTCGGTAAGTACGTCTGTCATTTCATTACCGCGCTCTCCGCAGCCGATGTAGATAATAACGTCTGCGTCGCACCATTTTGCAACAGCGTGCTGAGTCATTGTCTTTCCCGTACCGAATCCGCCGGGAATAGCCGCGGTTCCGCCTTTTGACAGCGGAAAGAAAATGTCAATAACGCGCTGCCCTGTAATAAGCGGCTGATCTTTTAAAAGCTGCGATGCGACAGGGCGGGGAAGGCGTACAGGCCACCACTGCGCGAATGTGATTTCATCGCCAAGGGAAGTCTTTGCGGCAATATCAAAAATTGAATAATCACCCTGCGGGCACAAATACGTTATGTAATTATCTGCGCCTGAGGAAAACCCTGAAAGCTGTTTCCATGGAACCATTACTTTGCATGTAATACTCTCTGTTTCTTTTACGCAGCCGAGTATTAAACCGGGCTTAGCTTCCGCCTTTTCACCCGCACATATCTTTGCAGCTAACACGGCGTCGGGAATAAAGCTCCACTTTTTTTGTGTGTCTAAAGGAGCGCCCCTTCCGCCGGGTTTCATAAAAGCTCCGTCCTGATTATAAAGGAGAGCAAGGGGACGCTGTATTCCGTCGTAAATTGTACCGATAAGACCCGGACCCAGAAGCGCGGAAAGAGGGCGGCCTGTCGACCAGGCAGGGCTTCCTGTTTTAAGTCCTGTGTTATCCTCGTAAACTTGTATTACCGCTGTTTCTCCCTCAAGCCGTACTATTTCTCCTATGATCCGGTTATCCCCGACTTCAACAAGATCGAAAAGCCCTGCCGCTCCAAGACCGGAGGCGCGTATAATCGGCCCTGATATACGCAGAACTTTCCCTGTCTGTATATTCATGCAGACCTCATAAAATCACTGCCTGTAAGGGAGAAGATAAGTTCTTCTCTTTTTTCATGAAGGATATAATCAATTGTTTTTTCGATAGACGCGATTATGCGGACGTCGTCTGCAATTACGGTTATCGAAGGAAATGAGGAATGAGCGGTGGTTAATATGGATTTAGAAATGGAGAATGAGTAATTTTTATTTATTAATTTTATTATTACATCAATTTCTTTTTGATCCAATCCGGCTGCTTCGATAGAAAAGTTATCATTCTCTTTGAATTGATCTTTACAGTAATTAAGCCGCATTGTAAGTTCTTTGGATAAAAGTTCAAGTATTTGTTCACGGCTTTGGCTGTTGTACCATGCATCAACCGCTGTTTTTAACATGCTTTCAATTTTTTCTATTTTCGCTCTTTGCTTATCGACAGGAAGCCGCGACATTATGCTTTTTATTTCTGATTCTTTTTGATCCTTATATTTTTTCTCAATTTTTTCTATTTCGTGTGTTATTTCTTTTTCCCACTGAACATTCTGGGTATTGATTGTATCTTCAGCTTCTTTTAAAAGGCGCAGGGCTTTCTTTCTTGCGTCATCAAGTATTTCGCGATCAAGTATTTCGGTAGATTGAAGCTCTTCCATAATTACCAAATGTATGGTTTCAGTATGGAAGAGATTATTGGGATGTTCAAGAGGCAGATTAAGGATTAATGTTTTAAAAACTATTGACATTCTTTAAAAAAAAAGATACTGTGTTATTAGTTTAATTCTTCATTTAAAAAAGAGCTTCAGAAGGCTCTTTTTTTTATATGTCAGCCGGGCGGTTTTATGCGTTGGATCAGAAAAGAAGAAAGCGCGGAAGAAGCTATTGTAAAAGAACAGATAAAAGCGGTTCTTAACGGGCTTAAGTATAGTCTTTTAGAACTCTCTGTTTCAAGAACGAGGAACAGTGTACAGGTCAGGGTTGTAATTTACAACGGGGATTGTATCGGAACTGACGACTGTACAAAAGTTCATCGTGCGATAATGCCGCGCCTGGAGCTTGCTTTTGATAAACAGGGGCCTCAGCCGAGTGTTCGAACCGCAGATTTGCAGCGAGAAAGCAGCCGTCCGGATATTTATCTTGAAGTATCATCACCGGGTATTAACCGGTTGATAAAAGAAGGCGCTGAGTTTACGAATTATAAGGGAAGAGGAGTGCGGTGTTACCGTACCGATATAACAGAGTGGACAGCAGGAATTTTGGAGTCTGCTGATGAAAACGAAATTACATTGAAAACAAATAACGGAGCTGAAACATTGAAATTAAGCCTAATCGCGAAAGCAAAACTGGATAGCAGTGTTTTTTTAAGCTCGCCACAGGAGGTTTAAGATGGGAACAGATATATCGCAGGCAATCCGTCAAATAAACCAGGATCGCGGAATACCCGAAGAACTGATACTCAGGACCATCGAAGATACATTGGTAGCCGCATACAAACACCGTTTTGGAAACGCAGATAATGCGGTTGTACGGTTTGATGAGGATAATCTGGAGGTTTGGATTTTTGCGAAGAAAAGAATAGTAGAACAGGACGGAGTATATGATCCTGTTGTGGAAATAGATTTAGATGAAGCAAAAGAAATAGAACCAGACGCGGAAATCGGCGATGAAATACTTGTGGAAGTTGATCCAAAGCAATTTGACAGAATCGCCGTTCAAAGCGCAAAGCAGAAAGCGCACCAAACAATCAGAGATATTCAAAAGGATTCGCTCTTTTCCGAGTACAAGGATAAGGAAGGAGAAATTATCATCGGTTATTACCAGCGCGAGCGCAACGGCACCATCTATGTTGACATAGGCAAAATCGAAGGAATTCTTCCCAAGAAATACCAGTCTCCCAGGGAAATCTACCATGTTAACGACAGAATCAAGGCGCTTATCGCCGAAGTTAAAAAAGATTCCTCCGGACTTCAGATAGTTCTTTCAAGAACGCATACGGATTTTGTCCGCGCAATTTTTGAATTGGAAGTCCCTGAAATTTATGACAAGACAGTAGAAATACACAAAATAGTCCGTGAACCTGGTTTCCGCACAAAACTTGCAGTTTACTCAAACAGAGATGATGTTGACCCTGTCGGCGCATGTGTCGGGCTTAAAGGCGTCCGCATACAGGCTGTTATAAAAGAACTTGAAGGCGAGAAAATCGACATACTAAAATATGATCCCGACCCCAGACGCTTTATTAAAAACGCGCTCTCTCCTGCGGAAGTACGTGATGTAATTATTCTTGACGAAGGCAAACATCAAGCGCTGGCTGTTGTAAACGATTCAATGCTTTCACTTGCAATCGGAAAGCAGGGGCTTAATGTGCGCCTGGCGAACAGGCTTGTTGACTGGAATATCGATGTCAAGACAGAATCGCAGTTTGCTGAAATGGATATCGCCGCTGAATCCAGGCGCGCGGTTTCGGAACTATTTGGAGACACTGAAGTAATAGATAATGAAATTTCACGCATTGGTGAACTGCCCGGAGTAAACATCCGCACCGCACAAGCTCTGCTGGATAACGGCATAGACTTTATCGAAGACTTCCTCGGCCTTGAACAGGAGGAATTACTTGCCAAGGGATTATCAGCCTCTGAGCTTGACGGACTACGTAAACTTATAGAAGAATATGTCGAGATTATAGAGGAAGAAACCGAAGAAGAAACACAGGAAGATGAAAGCGAAGAAAACGAGACAGAAGAATATGAGTGTCCTGAATGCGGAGCGAAGATTACAGTAGAGATGACAACATGTCCAAACTGCGGAATTGGCCTGAGTTTTGAATACGAAGAGGAGGAGTAACGGAGTATTTATGGCGGAACACCAAACAAAGTTACCTGCGGAACATCCAACGAAGTTACCCGCGGAACATCCAACGAAGTTACCCGCGGAACATCCAACGAAGTTACCCGTGGATGAAACTGACAAGACTAAAAAGACAAAGACCCCCCTTCTGATAAAACATTCCCATAGTGAACAGGAAAATTCTGCGGGGATTAATCAGAACGATCAGGGAGAAAGGCGTAAAGTAAAGGTACTTGTAAAAAAACCGTCTGCGCCTGTTAACAAAAAACCTTCGCCAAAAATCATTGTCAGTACTGCAAGCTCCGCTTCCGGTTCTCCTACAGGAAAGTCGTCTCATCCCAAAAAGCCGGAAAGTCATTATGAAAAAAAACCAGGACAGGAAGGTTTAACAGACGCAATAAGAATCAGTGCCTTCCCTATTGCCCAACGTCCCGCCGCGGCTGCGGGAAGGGTAGGCGGAAGACTGGTCGGAAACCAAAACCAGCCTCAGCGTCCCTCACGCCCTCAGCAGCAGTCTAGAGGAAACAGACCGAATAATGAAGGCGGTCATCCGCACAAAAGCGGTTTTAACCAGCGTCCTGGGACACAGGGGACAAGACCGCCGTTTGCTCCAAAACCGGGTCAAAAGCCAGGATTTAGCGGAGGATTTAACCGTTCGCAGAGCGGGAATCGCGGCGGAGGTATGAGTGCGGCTCCAGCGAGTCCAATACCTGAAGGGAAAGGCCCCGCAAAGCGCAAGTTCGTAACTAAAAAACCTGTATATAACCGGAAAGAGAAAGAGCTTGAGATGGAGGAAAAACTCCTCCAAACTAAAAAGAAAATAACGCATATTACCAATCCTGTTCCAAAATCAATCGACATAATGGAGGTTATATCGGTATCAGAGCTGGCAAGAAAAATGAATTTGAAAGCATCCGACCTTATAACAAAATTAATGAACATGGGTCAGATGGTTACAATAAACCAGCAAATCGACGCCGACACTGCAACCCTTCTTGCCGCTGAATTTGGCTCTGATGTTAAAATTGTCAGTCTTTATGATGAGACAGTAATCGAAACATCATCTGATGAAAATGCGGTATTATTGCCGCGTCCGCCTGTAATCACTGTCATGGGGCATGTTGATCACGGTAAAACCAAACTGTTGGACGCGATACGAAAGGCGGATGTTGTCTCCGGTGAGTTCGGAGGCATTACGCAGCATATCGGCGCGTACATGGTAGAAACTCCGCATGGCAGCCTTACTTTTTTGGATACTCCAGGCCACGAAGCCTTTACGCGTATGAGAGCCAGAGGCGCTCAGATAACAGATGTTGTTGTACTTGTTGTAGCTGCGGATGACGGTGTTATGCCTCAAACAATTGAAGCCATCAATCATGCTAAAGACGCGAAAGTACCGATAATTGTCGCTGTTAATAAAATAGATAAACCTGAAGCAAACCCCGACAGGGTAAAAAGCCAATTATCAGATTTAGGCTTGATGCCCGAAGACTGGGGCGGTCAGACGATGTTTGTAGAGCTTTCCGCTTTGCAAAAAACAGGAATTGATAAACTTATTGACGCGATTTTACTTGAAGCGGAACTATTGGATTTAAGAGCCAATTTCCAGCGCAACGCCGAAGGTAAAATCCTTGAGTCTAAAGTTGACCACGGAAGAGGAATTGTAGCGACTGTAATGGTGGAAAGGGGAACCCTGGCTATCGGAGACGCTTTTGTCGCCGGTATCTGGCCTGGTAAAGTACGCGCAATCTTTAACGACAAGGGAGAAAAGATAAACAAGGCAACTCCCTCAATGCCGGTTGAAGTTCTTGGCTTTGAAGGAATACCGAACGCGGGAGATCCCCTGCAGGTTGTAGGAGATGAAAAAGTTGCGCGCGAATTTTCGTCCAAGCGTCAGGAATTAAAACGTTTTGAAGACGCCAAGATAATGAAAAAGGTAACAATGGATAACCTTCACGACATGATAAGCGACGGTACCATTCAGGAGCTTAAGGTCATTATTAAAGCGGACGTTCAAGGTTCCGCTGAAGCATTAAAATCAAGCCTTGAAAAATTGAGTACAAGGGAAATCCGCCTCCATGTAATTCAAGCGCTTCCAGGCCCTGTTAACGAAGGCGATGTTGATCTTGCGATAGCCTCAAAAGCGATCATCATCAGCTTCAATGTCCGGCCTCTTCCCAAAGCGAAAATTCTAGCAGAACAGGAAAAGGTTGATATCAGAAAGTACAATATAATTTATAAGGCGGTTGAAGAGATAAGAGCTGCAATGGAAGGAATGTTAAAACCGGAAACAAAGGAAGAAATTATCGCTACAGTGGAAATCCGGGAAACATTCAAGGTTCCGAAAATTGGTACAATTGCAGGTTGTTATGTGCTAACGGGAACAGTAAAACGAAGCTGTACCGTCAATGTTGTAAGGGATCAAATTGTTATACATACCGGAAAGATCGCCTCTCTGAAACGTTTCAAGGATGACGCGCGCGAAGTTGCAGCAGGTTATGAATGCGGAATCGGACTTGATAATTTTGACGATATCCGTATCGGAGACAATCTTGAAATCATTGAAGTTGTAGAGATCGCGCGAAAATTAACGGGCGGCTAACATGTCAGGCTTCCGAACAGAAAGGCTGGGGCAGACGATTCAGGAAAAAATCAGCTCCCTCATTCTTGAAGGAAAAATCAAGGACAACAGGGTAAACTCTTTTCTTTCCATAACCAAGGTTGATGTCTCCAGGGATCTTTCGTTTGCTGATGTTTATGTTTCCGATATCAGAGGCCAAATAAAAGAAAAAGAAATCGAAGGACTTCAAAGCGCCGCAGGTTTTATTCAATCGCAGCTGGGGATTGTAATGCACATTAGAAAAATTCCTCATTTACGCTTTCATGCTGATAAAAGCATCGGTGACAGCTTTAACCTTATAAAAAAATTAGAAGAACTTGTTCAGTCTGAAAATATTTAATATTTAGCATGAACTCCGGAATTATATTATTAAACAAGAAGTCAGGCATTACCTCTTTTGACACACTGCGTGATATAAAACGCTCTATTGGGACAGGTAAGGTAGGTCATACAGGAACACTTGATAAATTCGCCTGCGGACTTTTGATAGTTCTTGCAGGAAGAGCATTAAAACTCAGCCGGTGGTTTTCCCACAGTGATAAAAAATACAAAGGCAGAGTACATTTCGGTACAGAAACTGATACTCTCGATCCCGAAGGGGAGGAGATCGCATCTGCAGCGCTGCCTTCCCGGGAAAATGTACAAAACGTTCTGACTCAATTCACCGGAAACATTATGCAGGAACCGCCTGTTTTTTCCGCGATTCATATTAACGGGAAACGCGCTTCAAGTCTTGCCCGATCAGGGCAAATACCTGTTATGAAAAAGCGGCCGGTAACAATTCATAAACTGGAACTGCTTGGCTGGGAACCTCCCTTTGCAGATATTTTTGTTCATTGCTCAAGCGGCACTTACATTCGCGCTCTCGCGCGGGATATTGCTCTTGCTGCGGGAAGCAGAGGGTATTTAGAATCGCTTGTAAGGACACAGGTCGGCGGATTTTGTTTGGAAGAAACTCAAACAGAAGAATGCGGCAAAGAAATAAACGTTTTACCTATTGATAAAAATGTTATTTCAAAGCTTGGATTTCCATGGTTTGATGTTACACAGCAGGAAGCGCAGGCAATTTCTCACGGAAAACCGCTTGATCAAATATTACAAAACAAAAATATGTTATTTTCTGTGAACTCTTTTCCGAATAAAATAATGGCTGTTTTTTGTGAAGAAATGCTTGCCGCTATGATTGAAAAAATTAAAGACAAATGGAAATACGTATATGTGATGTGATACTCCCCCTTATCATGCTCCGTTTACTTGACTCATTACTCATTTTATGACATTATAATCTTGGAAATGGGTAGTCCCCTTAATTGTACTTAAATTTAGGAGAATAATATATGGCTTTAAACAAGGAAAGCGCAGAAAAAATCGTTGCCAATTTCGGTAAAAACGAGAAAGATACGGGCGCAACGGAAGTTCAGATTGCACTGCTTACTGAACGAATCAATCAGCTTACAAATCATTGTAAACAGTTTAAAAAGGACAAATCAGGACAGAGGGGGCTTCTAATTCTTGTAGGAAAACGCCGCAGGATGTTGAAATACATTCAACGAACCAATCTGGAAGGTTACCGCAAATTGATAAAAGAGCTGGGACTGCGCAAATAATGATACAAAAAGTAACACTTAACATAGCCGGCAAGGAATTAATACTTGAAACCGGCAGAATCGCAAAACAGGCGAATGGCTCTGTTTTCGCACAGTACGCAGGCTCAGCCGTTATCGCTACTGTTTGCTGTTCAAGGGAATCGGTAGAAGGCTATGATTATGTACCTCTTACCGTTGAATATAATGAAAAATATTATGCCGCAGGGAAAATTCCGGGCGGTTTTATTAAAAGGGAGAGCCGCCCGAAAGATAAGGAGATATTGGTATCACGCCTAATCGATCGTCCGATGCGCCCGCTGTTTGATAAAAGCTTTGGGCGTGAAATTCAATTAATACCTACGACTCTTTCAACCGATCAGGTAAACCCGCCTGATATTCTGGCGATTATCGCATCCTCAGCAGCTGTCCACATTTCAGACATACCGTTTAACGGACCAGTCGCGGGCGTGCGTGTATGCCAGGTAGAGGGTGAACTTATAGTAAATCCGACTTATGATCAAATTGAGAAATCCACTCTTGAAATTGTGGTAGCCGGGACTAAAGACGGTATTACAATGGTAGAAGGCGGAGCGAAAGAAGTCAGCGAAGAACTGATGATAGAAGCGCTGGATAAAGCCCATGAAATGATAGTTGAATTCTGTACACTCCAGGAGAAGCTGCGTGAACTTTCAGGAAAAGATAAACTTCCTCTTGTAACACTTTCTTATTCATTGGAAAATAAAGGCGCGATTCGCGATGCCGCTTTCTCGAGACTTGAAACAGCCTGTTTTCTTCCAACAAAACATGAAAGACACGAAGGCATAAGAGCTGTTAAAAAAGAGTTCGAGGAAAAATACTCAAATCTGCTTGAAGATGAAAATCAGAAAAAATTATTTGACGCGTTGTTCGAAGATATGCAATACGAGATTCTCCGCTCTTCAATTTTAAAGAACGGAAAGCGCGTAGATGGAAGGGGACTTGAGGATATCCGCCCAATTACCTGCGAAACCGGTATATTACAGCGTACCCACGGCAGCGCTCTTTTTACAAGAGGCGAAACACAGGCGCTCTGCGTTACAACATTGGGAACAGTTTTTGATGAACAGATTTACGATGACATTGAGGGTGATAAGCGTGAGAACTTTATGCTGCATTATAACTTTCCTCCGTATTCTGTCGGAGAAGTCGGCAGAACAGGTACAGGTCGGCGTGAAATAGGTCACGGACATCTTGCTCTTCGCTCTTTAAAAGCTATGGTTCCTTCAAAAGAAGATTTTCCCTACACAGTCCGTGTAGTTTCTGAAATTATGGAGTCCAACGGTTCTTCATCAATGGCGTCTGTATGCGGCGGAACTCTTGCGATGCTGCATGCTGGTGTTCCCATGAAAAAACCTGTTGCAGGTATAGCAATGGGGCTTGTTACAGAAGGGAATGCCGGATCAGGCAAGTATGCGGTGTTATCCGACATTCTGGGAGAAGAAGATCATCTGGGCGACATGGATTTTAAGGTTGCAGGTACTGCTGCCGGTATTACCGGTTTTCAGATGGATATAAAGATAGCAGGCGTCAGCCCTGAAATCATGCGCAAAGCACTTGATCAGGCAAAACGCGGAAGGCTGCACATTCTTTCGATTATGAATCAATGTATCGACAAACCTGTTCCGCAGATAAGTGAATATGCGCCTAAAATTGTTACTCTCCGGATTGACATTGACAAGATTGGCGCTCTTATCGGACCGGGCGGAAAAAATATCAAGGCGTTATGTGAACAACATTCCGTTAAAATAAACACGGAAGACGATGGAACTGTTACAATCTTCGGCAAAAATACAAAGGATGCCGAAGATGCCAAGATTTCTGTAATGGGAATTGCCTCCGATCCGGAAGTTGACATGGTGTATAGCGGCGTTGTAAAGCGCATTATGGATTTCGGCGCATTTGTTGAAATACTCCCCGGTAAAGAAGGCCTTGTTCATATCAGCAAGCTTTCAAGGCAGCGGATTGAAAAAGTGACAGATGTACTTAAAGAAGGTATGCAGGTTCAGGTTAAATTAATTGAAATTGACAAACAGGGCAGGCTCAACCTTTCGTACATTGACGCGATAGATCCCAATGCTAAACGTGATGAAAAGCCAAAAAACAATATCCAAAAACGGTAATGATTTTATTTAAAGGCTTGCGGTGGTATCTGTAAAATTTTTTAAAACTGATCCGCGCGTAACGCTTCCCCGTTATGAAAGCGAAAATGCCTCAGGTATGGATTTAAGAGCATTCATCGAATCTGATATATCTATACCGCCATTAGGCAGATCAAAAATCGCGACAGGCCTTAAAGTTGAAATCCCGGACGGTCTGGAAGGGCAGGTGCGCCCGCGTTCAGGTTTAGCGTTAAAAACAGGGTTAACAGTTTTAAACTCACCCGGAACAATTGACAGTGATTACCGCGGAGATTTAGAGATAATTCTTGTTAACATAAGCGATCAAGACGTTATAATTAAAAACGGAGAGCGTATCGCGCAGCTTGTAATTTCTCCTGTATGCCGCGTATCAGTAACGGAAGCTGATGTTCTGTCCCCAAGCAGGAGAGGAAGCGGAGGATTCGGATCTACCGGAGTCTAATGATAATACTTTGCGAATAGCTATAGTTATAAATTATAATTAAGTTTAGAGTAATATTATGGCTGTTAATGCTTTGGAAAACAAGCGTTTAATTTCTCCGACAATTTTCCGTTACATATTGTCAGAAATGTTTTTTTCGTTTTTTATATGCTTTTGGTTTTTCTTTGTTATTTTTTTTGTAAATCAAATACTGTTAATGGCACAGGAAGTTCTTGAAAAACGCGTACCGCTTAATCAGGTTGTGCTATTGGTTCTTTTTTCTCTTCCGACAGTTGTTTCATTCTCCGCTCCTTTTGCGTCATTGGTCGGAACTCTTATGACAGTAGGGCGCATGACTTCTGATAATGAAATCCTTGTAATGCTCTCATCGGGGTTTTCATACAAAATAATTTTTTTTCCTGCAATTTTTATGGGTATTATTATATCTTTTCTGTCTTTTTTTACAAATGATGTTTTACTTCCCGCGGGTACTGTCCAATTCAACAAATTATGGCGGAAGATACTTGTTTCAACGCCTGCGCTTGAATTGCAGGCAGATTCTGTAAAAAGATTCAGGGATACTGTTGTTGTGACAGGCGGCGTTACAGGGAATACCATAAATAATCTGCTTATACTGGACAGAACAAGCGACGGAGAACGGCGTATTATAACCGCTAACAATGCTGAGCTAAGAGACGGCGGAAAAGAAGGACTCAGCCTGAATCTCCAGAATGCGTTTGTTCACTCCACAAAAGAAATAGCCAGGGAAGATTATGATTATGCAGTTACTGAGCAGCTTCAATATTGGGTTTCCAATGAGGATATAATACAGGCAGTTGTCAGCGTTACTCCCAGAGAAATGAGTTCGCGGGATGTAATATCCTACATCAAGAGCAGGAGAGATGATTTGGCAGTACGCGCGAATGATCGTAAATTAAGGCTGATAAACCAGGCTCTCAATCTTGAAAATACCCTGAGAGCGGGACCTGAAGGCGGCGCGTGGAATTCAAGAGCGTCCAGTCTTTCAGGTCTTCAACGCGAAATTTCAGCCGTTACTACAATACAAAATGACAGAACCCTGATTGCCTATGTAATTGAACTATACAGAAAGTTTTCCGTTCCTCTTGGCGCGTTTTGCTTTGTATTTCTGGCAGTCTCCCTGGGATTAATGGCAAAAAAATCAGGACAGACAGTTGGTTTTATTTTTGGCATTCTTATTGCTGTTTTATACTGGTCGATGCTTTTTGTAGGGCAGACAATGGGATTACGTGCGGGAACGCCGCCGTTCTTGTCCATGTGGCTTCCGGATATTTTATCCCTTGTTGTCGGCATTACCCTGGCGGCAGTTAGAGTGCGAAAATGATTCTGGACAAATATTTATTACGCCAGTTTCTTCCTATTTTTCTTGTCGCTGTTTCTCTCTTTTCATTTGTTCTTCTTTTGATAGATCTTTTCGCGAATATAACGCGTTATTTAAATAATGAAGTTCCGATTCTGAAGATTTTACAAATAGGTCTTTATTATATTCCCCAATGTATTTCATACGCCCTGCCTATTTCACTTCTTTTTGCAGCGGCGTATACGTTAGGAGATCTCTACGCGAGAAACGAGCTTACCTGCATTTTCTCGGCTGGAATCCCTTTCAGGCGTTTTAGTATTTCACTTCTGGCGGTTGGCTTTTTTGTTTCGATTCTTTCATTTTTCTTTGATGATAAACTGGTTATACCAACCATGAAATTAAAGAATGATCTTTCAAGGCGCGCTTTGAATCAATATATCACCCAAAGCGACTCGGATATAGTAATTAAAACCAGAAGCGGACTGCTTACATATTCGGTTGATTATTTTGATAATGACAGAAAAATATTAAACGGCGTCAGCATTATTGAGATGAGCGAAAGCGGAGAGTTTATTTCGCAAATACGCGCCTCTTCTGCCGAATGGAGAGAAACTCACTGGGAATTCAGAAATGCGCTTATATATAAATATGATAACGGTATTCTGCGCGTAAGTTCTCTCGATCCTGATACTTCATATAATGAGCATCCTGATATTTTCAGGCGAAGCGCGGTAATTATAGAAGAACTTCCCGTAAAGGAAGCACGATTATTGGTCGAAGATCTGCGCTCTGTTGGTCTTCCTTATTTTTCTGCGCAGGCAGATTATTATCATCGTTTTTCGTTTTCTTCTACATCTTTTATTGTAATGATTCTTTCGGTATCAATGGGAGGCAGATTCAGGAAAAATATTCTTCTGATGAGCCTTTTTACAAGCCTTGCCGCGGCGGTTGTATTTTATGTAACAGAAATGATGAGTATGGCAATGGCAGGGCTTAATTATATTCCCGCTGTTTTCGGAGCATGGTTTCCGGTAATTATATTTATTTTTATCGGATTTTTTCTTTTAATGAGTGCGAAAACATAATATGCATTTTACTGTAATTAAAAATGATGTCTCCTGTTCTGCAAGAACGGGGATTTTGCATCTCCCACACGGAGATGTCAAAACACCCGTATTTATGCCTGTAGGTACGAATGGAACTGTAAAAGCGCTGACAGTAGAAGACATAAAGGAAATCGGGTTTAACCTGATTCTTTCCAATACTTACCATCTTTATCTAAGGCCCGGCGAAAAAATAATTGAACAAGCAAAAGGTCTCCATTCATTTATGAATTGGGACAGAAATATATTAACAGATTCAGGTGGTTTTCAGATTTTTTCACTTTCTGCCTTACGCAAAATTACATCGAAGGGGGTTTGGTTTCAGTCTCATGTGGACGGTTCAAAGCATTTTTTAACACCCGAGAAAGCAGTTTCAATCCAGGTTCTGCTTAACAGCGACATACAAATGCAGCTTGATTATTGTTCTCACTGGGGTGCGTCCCGTAAGGAAGCAGAAAAAGCCTTGAATATTACGATAGAATGGCTTGGAAGAGCTGTTAATGCATGGGAAGAAGCAGCCGTTAAAGATTTATATAACGGCTGCCTTTTCAGTATCGTTCAGGGAAATTTTTTCCATGATCTGAGGGAAAGAAGTGCCGAGGTATGCGCAAATAGCGGAACACCGGGTATTGCAATCGGAGGTCTGTCTGTCGGAGAGCCTTCTGAGCTTTTTTATGAAATGCTGGCAACTACCACCGCTTTGCTCCCTGTTAATAAACCGCGCTATGTTATGGGTATTGGTACGCCTGAGTATGTTTTAAACGCAATTGAACACGGAATTGATATGTTTGACTGTGTTCTTCTTACAAGAGAGGCGCGAAACGGCCGTGTGTATACCCGAAACGGCACATATTCGTTAAAAAAAGCAGAAAATGCTTCGGATTTTTCGCCGATAGATAAAGAATGCGGCTGTAAAGTATGTAGATCATATTCACGCGCATATTTAAGACATCTTTTTAAGACAAAGGAAATACTTTACTCAATGCTGGCAAGTTACCATAACCTCTACTTTATTAACGAACTTGTAATAAACGCCCGTAACGCAATTGAGGAAGGAAGGTTTTTAGAGTATAAGAAGAACTTTCTGTCACAATACAAAAATGAGGATGCGCTCTCGGGAATGAGGAGTCAGGAATGAAAAATAAAAAAGGAAATATAAATTATATGAACGCCTTCATACGCCTGCGGACTATTAGTTCGAGTATATTTTTATTATTAATATTTCTTTTGCTGAACTCTCCCTTATTTACCCAGCAAAATGATGAATCTTCCAGGCGTGATACAATAAAGTACGGCACTGAATCTGAGATCGCTAACTTAATTCAAACGCTTAGAACAGAAAATATTGATTATCTTGACGATGAACTTATGGTTCTGATTCAAACATCCCGAAACATGAGAATCTTGACAAGTGTTTTCGGTTTTTTCGGTGATCGCGAAAAAAAAGGACTTGAAGACCGCGCCGTTAAAGCAATTACAGAACGTGAAGATGAAACCAATGAAACGGTTTTATCAGCGATTGATTATCTTGGCCGCGTTAAATATCCGGAAGCTGTACCGGTATTAAAAGAACTGCTTAACACAGAAGAAAGGCGTTTTCTCGCGAACGGTTTCCGCGCAATCGGCCGCGCGGGTTCCGCAGACCCGGACATGGCTGACGAAGCTGCGGAATTTCTTGTTGATTACTACACGTACCGCAATCCCGGCAGTGATAACCAAAGTATAATCATAACTGCTATCGGCGACAGCGGCTCTTTATTAGGTATCCCTTTTTTAACCGGTATTGCTACAAACACAAATGAACGCATTCCCCTGCGAACTGCCGCGTTAGCAGCTCTGTCAAAAACAGGAGATGAAAGCAGCCTTGAAGCGATATTGAGCTGTGTCAGCACTAATGATCCGAATGTGCGCTCAGCCGCTGTAGCCGCGTTAGGTCCTTTTTCGGGCGAATTGGTAGACAGCGCGATACTTGATGCTTTCAGGGATTCATATTACCGTACACGCATCGCAGCGGCGCAGGCAAGCCGCGACCGCAGGCTTGAAGCTGCTGTTCCTTTTTTAAGATTCCGTGCTGAACGGGATGAGGTTGCTAATGTAAAAGATGAATCAATCCGCGCGCTTGGAGCAATTGCCAACAGCGAAGCAATTGATGTTCTTGACAACCTGTTTTCAGAGCGCAGAAATTCAAATCAGGTAAGAATCCTTGCCGGTGAAATGCTTATGAAGATTGATGCAGCAAAGTTTTTTTCTAAAATTGTTATTGAACTTAATGAGGCAAAGAACGGGAATCAGACAAATCTATACAACGGCTTTCTAAAAGCGGTCGGCGAAGCTGTAGTGGACGGAGATACAACTGAAGTAGAAAGAGTAGCAAGCGGTTTTATGCTAAACGGAGCAATCGTTGAAAGATTATACGGACTGGATATGGCAGCTAACAATAATTTAAAAGGGTTAAGCGGCCAAATAATCAGTCTTGCACGCGACAGAAATGAAACACTCAGCAGGAGGGCGCGGCGCGCCGCCGAAACTCTTGGAATTGAAATACCGGACGTTTAATCAGGATCATGTCAGATAATAAAATCCGGTTGCTAATTGAAGAATGTCTGAAGAAATATCCCTGTAAAATAGAAGTCCGTTATAACGAACCGATGAAGGAGCATACTACATTTAAGGTCGGAGGCCCTGCCGACTGTTGGATTCAAGGCAGTGATAACAATTTTCCTTACTTCTGCGCTGAGTTTTTATACTGTACCCGAAAAGAAAGAATCAATGTTTTTATACTTGGGGGAGGAGCAAATATAGTTGTCAGCGATAAGGGAATTCGCGGTGTTGTATTGGATATGTGTGCGTGGAAATCGCCGCACAAGAGCGAAGGAATTTGTTTAAACAGCGAAGAAGAGTTTGTTTTAAGAAGCGGGACGTCAATTGATAAAGCGTGCGAAGCCGCTCTTTGTACTGGTTTTAGCGGGTTTGAATTTCTTGCGGGTATGCCCGGTACAATAGGCGGCGCAGTCTGGATGAACGCCCGCTGTTACGGCAGCGAAATTTCTGATACGCTCTCCTGGACAGAGGTGATTGCCGGTCAGGATTCGGGAAAATATGAATTAAGAAAAATATATACAAGCGCCGCTGCCGGATTTGGATATAAACAAAGTCCTTTTCAAAAAGTTGACTGCCTTATTTTATCGGCCGCGTTTAAACTGAAAAAAGGCGATAAGGAAATTATAAAATCAGAAATGAAAAAAAACAGACAGGATCGCAATAATAAGGGCCACTATCTTTTTCCGTGCGCTGGTTCTGTTTTTAAAAATAATCATGAATTTGGAAAACCTGCAGGAGCCATTATTGACGAGCTTGGTTTAAAAGGACTAAAAAAGGGAGGCGCGCAGGTAGCTCCGTTTCATGGTAATATAATTATTAACACAGGCGGAGCGAGTGCTGAGAATATCAGGATGCTGACACAGGAAATTGCACTGACGGTAAAAGAAAAAACAGGTTTTATTCTTGAACCGGAAATATTATTTGTCGGAGAGTGGGGCGGTGTATAAAGATATGAAAGGATCAATAACTTTAATATATTTATTAATATTTCTGCTGCTGGCAGAAAGCTGCGCACGATATCAAAGTCCTGATATGGTATTAATAAGCGGCGGAACCTTCATGATGGGCAGTCCCGCCGATGAATATGATCGGGATACAGATGAGGCGCGCCGCCAGGTAACCGTTAACTCTTTTTTTATCAGTAAATATGAAGTTTCCCAAAAAGAATACCAGGGAATAATGAGGACAAACCCAAGCGGTTTTAAGGGAAACAAGCTTCCTGTTGAAAATGTAAGCTGGTTTGATGCGTTAAATTTCTGCAACAGGCTCAGTATACGCGAAGGATTAAACCCCGTGTATATATACAGCGGAAACGAAATAATTTGGGACAGGAACGCCGACGGTTACCGCCTGCCTACTGAGGCCGAGTGGGAATACGCGTGCCGGGCCGGAACAGATACTCCTTTCAATACTGGTGCAAACATTACATCAGATCAAGTAAATTATGACGGTAACTTTCCGTACATAGGTGATACTGCGGGAGGTTTGGCTGGAGATAGATATGAAAAATTTCTTGAAAAAACCATGCCGATCGGGAGTTATAAGGCGAACGCCTTTGGACTATTTGATATGCACGGAAACGTGTTTGAATGGTGCTGGGACTGGTATGATTATTATTCACATGAAGACCGTACAAACCCCGTAGGTCCTGCATCAGGTTCTTTCCGCGTAATACGCGGCGGCTCATGGATAAACAGCGGAGTAGTGCTGCGTTCAGCCTACAGAGGCATTCATTTCCCTGACGGAGGCGGAGATCGAATCGGTATCCGCCTCGTCAGAAACGCGCAGTGATCACTGTCATCGCACATACCGCCGTTATACGCATTAATTACTGTTTTTTATTATAAAACATATAATTACTAACCACAAACAATTATTCAACCTTAAACCGTGAAACTTCCTTCATAAGCGTATCAACTTTTTCATGATTTTTAGCGGTTATATCATTAACCTGATTTACTGCGACGTTGATTTGGTCAGCGCCTGTAGCCATCTCGTTCATGCCGCCTGTAATTTCCTGGGTAATAATTTCTAGATTTTTGCCTTCCCTTATTACCTCTCCCGAACCTTCCTGCATTTC
>WQSQ01000013.1 GCA_009787775.1 Treponema sp. | reverse complement strand
ATATCACGCTGCTGGCGAATAGTTGTTCCCATAACATCAAACCATTCTTTCTGCGTAACTTCGTATATACTCATATAAAAACTGTCGACAGTTACCTGCCTGACAGGTCTTTCGTCACTATCGCCTCCGGAAGCACTTCCCATCTGGAAGGTTCCGCCTTCTATTCTCACCATGTTGGCGGGTATTGACGGGCCTGCCTGTATAGCAGCGCCTGTCAGCGCCTGCGATAACGCGGAATCGTAGCGAATATTTTCGGCAGTAAAATGCCCTGTACGCTCCGCGGTTTCAGCGTTTACCGCCTGAATATCCAACAGCCAATTTTGCCCGTTTCTGGTAAAAGAGCCGGAAATAATAATCTGAGCGCCCAACTGTCTTCCCAAAGAAAGCGCGGTATCCCGGCTTACAATTAAGCTTCGATTGAGATACAACTCCTGATCAATTTGCTCAAGAACAGCGGAATTGCGCTCAACTACTCTGAACCAGTTGCTGTTTACAAGAGCGGCGCTTACTTTATTTAAGACAAACTCCCCAAGTTCCGCGTTTTCACTTTGTATAAAAATTAACGCGGCTCTTGTGCTGTTTGGATAACGGTTTTGCAGATACTGTACACAATTAGAAACAGCGTTATCAATAGTGATTGTCTGGCTGTAGGCGAAAAACACCGTTATAAAAAATAAAATTAAAGAAATAAAAAAACTTTTTCTATTCATATCATATTTATCCTTAATCCGGCATAACCGCCGCAAGATATTCACGCAAAAGAGCCGGATATTTTTGCGCAATTTCTCTTTCCGCATTCATGTAGGCGGCTGTTTCCGCGTTGGCGTAGGACAGATCTCCTGAGTACAAATCAATACTGAACGGCAATAATGACGCTCCTGTTGAGTTTTCAATCAGGTTTGCGCTTATCTCCATCAGGCACCATTTATAGATGTTAGTGGGGTCATCAACTTCACCTGAAAATACAGATACCTCCAGAACATACGGCGGATTATTACCTCTTGTCCGCAGCCCTTCAGAACTTAAAACGCCCGCGAACGCGTTCTGCACGCGGTTTGCGCGGTCATTGTCAACGCTTACAGTAACAGTAATATTGCGGAATATATCGGCAGCTTCAATCTTATAATAATCAGCGCCATTTAAGTTTAATGAAGCAACAGAACCGCCGGACATGGTAATAATGACGGCATAATTTGAATTTATACCCGCAATCTGGTAAGCGAGCCTGTAACGCGCATAACCGTCAAAAGTATTTCTTTCGTTAATACTCATGTTTGTAAGGTGAGCTATATTGTTGTTATTAATAATTATCATGTCGGTATACACCGCGATAGCTCTCGCCTTATCAAGATATGCTGCGGCATAAACAATGTCTCTCCCTGAATCCCACACATATCCTATTTGAGCGCCTATAATATTATCCATACTCACGGCTTTGGTTATAGTGTCGCGGATACTGGTATTATCTGAAACGCTTACAGCACCCCTGTTTACAGCTTCCGTATACATAGCCGCGATTACAAATTCCGATTTTATCGACTGTCCGAAAATCGCGGCAAGCGCTGTCAGCGCCCTCGCTTCAGCCTGAATACGGTTTGTCCCCGATCCAATAACAGCAATATAGCGATCCCTGTTATAAGCTGTATACGGATCATTAACCCATGCAGGCTGTGTTCCGCCCTGTATAACCTGCGCCGCAGTTGTATTCGCGCTGCCGGAAACGGATGTTTGATTATTTCCGCCGAGTGCAGCTTCCAGTCTTAACAGCGCTTCTCTTGCCGCCTCTCCGGCTTGCGCAGGTGTCTGCGAGAATAAAGAACCTGTTAAAAATATAAATAAAAAGACAAAGAATATTACTTTACCTTTCACAAAATCACTCCTTCGTTTAAAAATCCATAATACCGTCTAAAATCCATGCTCTTTTCACACATAAATTGAGCCTTCTAACGGCAGGTTTTTTACCGATTATTTAGCTGGGTGTCTACGACACCTGTTGTAATAAATCTCGATATAATAAAATATCATAATTTTTATTTATTTAACAGTGAACCTCCTTTTTGATAAATTTAATTCTACTTTCAAAGTCTTGAAAAAGCTTTCGGCACATACATTGTCCAAGCAGTTCCCTTTACGAATCATGCTCTGACATGCTATCTCTACTGCACCGGTATTATTATACGCTGATATACATTTATACATTTTTGTACTATATTGTCACAATGAAACATCCCGCCTTTTTAACAGCATTGGTTTTAATAATATTGACGCAATGCTCCAAAGAGGTACCCTGTACCTGCGGCGAAGAATGTTTGCAGCATCAGGCGTCAGCTTTATTTATTGATGATCCGGAAGAAGAAGAACCTGAAGAAGACCTTTCGATCTTCATCCCTGATCCTGAAACGGATCTTCCTGTCACCGAATTCCGCGAAGTATGGGGATATGTGGTTTCGGGGCAGGAGTCGGCTTTAAGGAGAGGCTTACCCATTACTGATGTATGCTATTTCGGCGCGGAAGTTAACATGTACGGAAGGCTTAACAGCGTTCCGAACAGGAGCCGCCTTTCTTCATTTACAGGGCGGGTGCACCTGACCGTTACCTGTCCAAGCAGCTCTCTTACATATTTTACATTGATGCCGGGGAGCAAGGAGAGGGCCGATCTTATAAGAAACCTTATAATGGCAACAAGTAACTTTGATGGTCTGAATATTGATTTTGAGAATATTCCCGCGCAGTCGGGAGACGCCTTTTTATCATTCCTGCGCGAACTTCGCGAAGGGCTTCCCGCCGGTAAAATGCTTACTATCGCGCTTTACGGACGCAACAGGGCAATTGCCAATGACGTTTACGATTACGCGAAAATAACCCCGCATGTTGACCGTATTTTTGTAATGGCATACGACGAACACTGGAGCGGAAGCGTACCCGGCCCTGTCTCTTCCTTAAGGTGGTGCAGAAGCGTAGCAGACTATTCGCTGCGTATAATCGGAGCGGAAAAACTTATTATGGGCATTCCTTTTTACGGCCGCGCGTGGGCAAGCCAGAACCACAGCCGCGCTTTAACTTACCCAAGCATTGAAAGGCTTCAAAACACTGCTGAAACAACGGAGTTAAGACGCGAAAACGGTACTCCGGTGTTTGATTATGAGGCGAGTGTTTCTGTCAGAGTCTACTATGAAGATGAATATTCTATCTCCGCCCGTATGGAAATGTATAAATCCATGGGCGTGAGTTCAATAGGCTTCTGGCGCATTGGCCAGGAAACTCAGAAGGTGTGGAGTATAATAAAACTGGAAGTGTGAAATGGAAAATGAGAAGTGAGAAATGAAAAGTGGATTCTTTATTGTTCACATCTCATTATTCATTCTTCACTGCCCTGTCCGGTCTGAGCACTTCTGCGCCGTTTCTGTACACATGCTTTGCTTTCGCGCCTTCATCCAGATAACAGTGTATTATTACCCTTGTAATACGTTCTACGGAATTTTTACAATCAGGTTCAAGGGTGGAAAAAAGAGCGAGCTCTCCTGCGCGGCCTGATTTTCTTAGGGCGGAACACGGATTAATTGCGTTAAGGTCGCCTGTTACGGAAAAAATGACGGAGACTATTTCGCTCTCGCCAAGATTATTTTCACTTAACAGCTCATTGTACAATAGTGATATCTGGCGGCGGATATCATCTTCTGTATTTTCGCATTGGCATGCGCCTCTTAAGGCATAAAGTTTTTTCATGCATTTCCTCCTGATATTACAACTATGAACGCCTCGAACAGGAATATACAGATACCGTATATTAAAAAGAAAAAGTAAAATATCATTACAATTGGGTTTATTTTCCGGTGTTTTATGACTATACGGTATAAATTAAGCAGTATTTTGTAAAAGCAGCAGACAATCACCATAAATGAAGAATATCTCATTATGATTAGCAGATAATAAAGGAATGAATCATCATAATTAACTTCCAGAACATAAATTACAAGGGTGATAAGTGAAACGGCTAAACACAAAAGAAGGAAATAGGCTGTGTAGCTGTGGCGGAATTTTTTTCTTTGTTTGTTATTCTCTTTCATTTTCTCCTGTCTTGCGTAGTTGTCAAATAATCAGTATATGCGCTATCATAGTATAGTATGAAGAAATTTATTATTACACTGCTGATTCTGCTGATACTCGGCGGGACGGCGTTTTTCTTCGGCTGGGCGCAGCTTACGGTTCCTCCCGGACAATACGGTGTTGTTATTTCCAAAACACACGGAATTGATCCTGATTTAATACGTTCAGGAGAATTCCGCTGGATTTGGTATATGCTTATCCCAACAAATGTAAAGATTGCCGTTTTTAATCCGGCGCATGTTAAGTATCCCATTAATTATAACAGCGCACTGCCTTCGGGAGATACATACACTTCATTTGTCGGAATAACCAATGTTGATTTTTCCTGGAATTTAAGGGGTGATATTTCTTTTAAAGCAAACCCCGACTCGCTCGTAAGTCTTACTCAATCACAAAACTTAACAAGTCAGGATGATTTAAATTCATATTTACAATCAGTCTCGCAGGAGATAGAAATTCTTGTTATTAACGAGTTATCATCCGCCGGAACAGACAGGCTTGAGCAATTAATGTCAGGAAAGAATGATGTTCAGATTGAACAACTGGTTAAAAGCAGATTTCCCGAAATCCAGGATTTTTCTTTGATTATTAATTCAGCCAAGTTTCCGGATTTTATCCTGTACAGGCAGATCCGCGGTTTATATGAGGATTTTCTATCAAGGCAGCGTGAAGTTATTTCGTCCGCATTCGGCAGAAGAGCTGAGATTCATATAGAAAACCAGCTTCGTTTTGAGGAACTGGAAAGATACGGGGATTTATTAACAAGATATCCAGTCTTACTGGAATATCTATTGCTGGAAAATCAAATTAGCGGGAATTAGTAACCCAATATCCCTTTATGTTGTTGATTAATATAGGTGGATAAGTTATCTTAATCGTAGTGCTTAATTAAGGAGATTACATGCGTAAGGCGGGAATCCTGATACTTATACTCTCTATTAGTTTACCTTTTCTGCTTGCTGCTCAGGATGGAGATGATCCTTCAGGTGAGGTTGACTGGGATAATATTCCATACGAATTGTTCTCCCGCGGGGATCGAACATTGATCATATCACTTGGAGTCGTGCTTCCAACTGTTTTTTTTAATGACGGAAAAATTATTGAGCATCAAATTGATCCGCCTGTTGGAGGTACCGGTTCATTTGTATTAAATTATTTTTTAATACCAAAATTTACTATCGGCGGCGAAGTTGGAGGAATGTTCCTTCCTACATTAGCGGGAAATACGTTATACATGATTTACCTTGGGGTCAAAGCCGGAACACAATTTGTCGCAGGCCGTTTTGAATTTCCGCTTGGACTTTCGGCGGGAATGGCATGGCATACATATCTTAATACGGGCTATTTCGGTCTATACCTCAGAGCAAGCGGTTCTGCATTTTACAGGGCTACGAGCAATTGGGCTTTCGGGTTAACAGCAAGCTGGTTCTTTTTTCCTGAATGGACTAATACTACCAGTAAAAATGTTTATGGGAATTTTGTAGATTTAACCGTTTCTGCACGATATCTTTTTTAATAGCTATGGTGAAACAGATGAAAAAACCATTATTGATAATATTTATTACTGTTTTTGTAATGCTGTTATTTATTACATGTAATGAGCCTGTGTTTTATATAATCTCTACTGAAGTTCCTGTAACACCAGCTCTTATTGACGGTTCACCAACCAATTTTGTAGAGTTTAAGGGCAGTATATATGTTGCCTCCGGTAGTTATATTTACAGATATAGCGCCGATTTAAACGGAAACGACCGCGGTGAATGGACAAGAGACAATGCCCGGATTCGTCCTGGAGGAAGGATCATGAGTCTTGCGGGAACCTCTTCTAAACTTTACGCTGTCAGCAGTCCAAATGATTTAAGGGGTGTTTTAAAAGAATCTATTAACGGAACCGCATGGACAGAAAGACCCGAAATTAATTTGAATGTTCAGGCGGTTTTTACTGCAAACGATAGATTATTTATCAGCACAAAAACAGATGATGATTTTAGTATATATCACATTGATAATTCAAGTAATCAGATTGCTGTCCTGGAATCAGCAACTGAATTTCGCGGTGTAGTTTGGTTTGGATCAGCTTATTTTATATGTACTACAAATGGAATTTATACAGCAGCCGATCCATCAACTGCATTTTCGGTTATTTCCGGATCTGCTGATAAAAATTTTTTAGGAATTATTAATCTTGGAAGCGAAGTTGCCGCAATTGCGGGCAACGGCGATCTTTATTCAGTTTCTGCGTCTGGTGTGGAAATTAAGGCAAGCTTTAATAATAGCCGCCGCGCAGCTTCAGGTGCGCTTGCAGTCTGGAAACGCGCTAATGTTAGTTTGCTCCTCGTAGGAGGAAATGACATCAATTATTCTGCAAGCACAGGCTATGAGTATGGTTATTTAGAAATTGAACTGGATAACGGTTTTATAAAGCATGGAGCTGTTTATAATAAACCAGGCTTATATCCTTCTATGTCATCTGTTAATGACAGTGACCGGTACTCAAACACAATCGGTAAAACCCCTGTAAACCATATTTATCAACCTTCACCTGCGCTTAATACAAACGGAACCCTTATTTTTGCTTCTACACAGCAAAGCGGTGTCTGGTCATACCGTGAACGCGATAATATCTGGCAATGGAATGCAGAAGAATAGACGCATTCCGGTATGGATGATTTATTTTCTATAAAAAACAGAAATGAAGTTCAGAATTGCAATCCTCTTGCTGACAGGATGCGTCCTCGTACTCTGGAGGATATTGTCGGCCAGGATCATATAGTGGGGCCAGGAAGGCTTTTAAGACGCGCGATTCAGGCGGATCGTCTTTCTTCAATAATTCTGTACGGTCCGCCCGGAACAGGAAAAACATCGCTGGCTGCCGTTATAGCGAACACAACAAGCGCTGCTTTTGAAAAATTAAACGCGGTTTTGTGCGGCGTTAAAGATATCCGCGAGGTTATAGATCGTTCAGATGACCGCCTGAGGCTTTACAGCAAAAGAACAATCCTTTTTGTAGACGAAGTCCACCGCTGGAACAAGGCTCAGCAGGACGCGCTGCTCCCTTGGGTAGAAAACGGCACTGTAATCCTTGTTGGAGCTACTACTGAGAATCCTTTTTTTGAAGTAAACCGGGCACTTGTAAGCCGAAGCCGTATTTTCCAGTTAAAACCGCTGGAAAACGAAGGATTGATGGAAACCGCAAAAAGAACTCTTGCAGATAAGGAACGCGGCTACGGAAACTGGGATGTTTGTTTTGAAGAAGGAGCTCTTGAACACCTTGTGGAAGTTGCCGCAGGGGACGCACGGAGTCTTCTAAATGCGATGGAACTTGCGGTTGAAACAAGCATAACGCCATGGCCTCCTGCGGAAGGATCTAGTATTACTATTTCCATGGAAACCGCAGAAGAAAGCATACAAAGACGTGCTCTTTTATATGACCGTGACGGGGATTATCACTTTGATACAATCAGTGCATTTATTAAGAGCGTTCGCGGAAGCGATCCCGATGCTGCGCTTTATTGGCTGGCAAAAATGGTAAGAGCAGGAGAGGATCCAAAATTTATTTTCAGGCGTATGATAATTCTTGCTAGTGAAGATGTCGGGCTTGCGGACCCTTACGCGTTATCTGTGGTTATCTCATGCGCCCAAGCATTTGAACGAATTGGTTTTCCGGAAGGAAACTTTCCCCTCTCACACGCCTGCCTGTACCTTGCGACTGCTCCTAAATCTAATACTGCTATGTCCTACTTTGACGCTTTGAATGAAGTTGAAAAGGAAGATGCTGATGTTCCCAATCACCTGCGGGACGCAAGCCGCGATAAGGAAGGTTTTGGTCATGGCGAGGGATATGTTTATCCTCATGCTTATCGCGATCATTGGGCAGCGCAACAGTATTTGCCGGGCTCTCTTCGCGGCAGGACTTTCTATATTCCTTCATCTGTTGGTTATGAAGGTAAAATCCGCGATGATGTACTGTGTAAACGGGAATTACAGGCTGCTATAGTACTAGGTGATAATGATACGGAAGAATTTCTCTCCTGGTCTGCCTCCTCCAAGGGAAAAGAAGGATGGTTTAAACGTCTTGAATCAGGGAGGAGTAAGACGCTACTAAGCGACAGGGATGAGATATTTAATACAGCTTCAGTGAAAAGGCACAGCTGTGTATTGATCCCAATGGCAAATGATGGCCTGTTACTCTGGGAAAGCCTTAGGCGCAGTCCTGAAGGTCTCTCTGCGGCACTTGTTAACTCATCAGGCGCTAAGGATGCTCTTTTATGTTATGCGGCTGTTCTGGATGAGCTTGAAAAACCCCAGATCGCTGTTACAGAAGATATACTTCCATCCGTACTGGAATGTGAGCAATGGTTTTCCTCATCCCAGTTTGACCATATCTTGATACGTGCACACAGACTTAATACCCTGCCGTCTTCGCTGGCGATAGACGCTAAGCAATTACTAACACCGACTGGCAATCTGGTGTTATTAACATCTCCTCCACGTCTTGGAGAACGTATTTCACGAATCCTGGAACAGGAATGCGGAAACAGTTCTCTTGCAGCAAAGCTAGAACAGGCGGAAAAATTATTTTTTAATGATAAAGGCTGTAATGCGTTATCAAATCATGGCCTTTGGGACGAAAACGAATTTAAAGCCGCTTTTGAACAGCAAGGATACTCTGTAACAGTTAGAATTATTAATCAGAAAGAGGAACGTTTTATTACTGATACGGACATCAGCACATGGTTCAATAAGACGTCCAGGTGGGGTTCCTTTATGGTGAAAAAACTAAGTAAAGAAGATTATTTTACCATTGAAAGCACATTGCGGCATAGAATTACAAATGGTCCAGTTCTTTGGCAGTGGAAATCATTTTGCATGAAAGCTTCCTTGTACCAATAGAACTGTATAACTATGTTTTGAAAAAAACTCATATAATAAAAAAAAGTTCACATTATTTATAAAATATGCTATATAATGCTTGTTTACATTATAATAATAAGAAAATTTATTAAGAGGTACTATTTATGAAAAAGGAAACAATAAAGAAAAAAACTGATAAAAACATAATAAACAAGGTAAAAAAAGCTGCAGTTAAAGAAAAAACGACTAAAAAAAGTAAACCATCAGTAAAAAAGCCTGTGGGACACGGGAAAAAGACATCTAACTCTGAAAAAAAAATGACCACCAAAAATTTAGAAATAAAGAAAACCGCAAAGGAGTCGCAAAAAAATAAAAAGAATTATAAAGCAAAACCGGTTTCAAAACCTGTAAGGAACAATTTAAAAAAAAAGCAAATATTAACACAGTCAAAAATAAAGCCATCAGTAAAGAAAACAGGAAAGAATCTTGATACTCCGGAGAAAAATAGTGATTCCGGTATAAAACAACCAAATGAACAACAAAATATGAGTCTTCCTGAAGGAAGCGCATTTAAACAAACTGGCCACCGCCGTCCTTTAATAGTGTTTCCAAAATAACACACTTATGTTGCGATTAATCCAATAACCTACACTTAAAAATAAATGATACATTAAAAAGACTAAAGTTTGTATGCGAGTCTGCCGATATAACTTTGGGAAGAAGTATTCGGATAAAATTTCCACGGTTTTTTACGGATATGATTCTTTACGGAAGCATGGATGCTTCTTAAATAATCCAAGGAGGATGATATGATCATCAATCACAACCTCAGCGCAATGTTCGCTGACAGGTCCCTAAAGGTAACACAGGACTATCTTACCAAAAACATGGAGAAACTCTCCTCGGGTCTTAGGATTAACAGAGCCGGCGACGATGCATCGGGTCTCGCGGTTTCTGAGAAACTTCGCAGCCAGATTCGCGGTCTTAATCAAGCATCGCAGAATGCCCAAAACGGTATTTCCTTCATACAAGTAGCAGAAGGTTATCTTCAGGAATCACAAGATATTCTACAGCGTTTACGGGAATTAGCTGTTCAGGCAGCAAACGGAATCTACACTGATGAAGACAGAATGTACATCCAGGTTGAAGTTTCCTCTCTTATTGACGAGGTTGACAGGATTGCAAGTCATGCCCAATTTAATGGCATGAACATGCTGACAGGCCGCTTTGGAAGGCCTGCCGGCAATAATACTGTTACAGCTTCAATGTGGCTGCATATCGGTGCCAATATGGATCAAAGAACACAGGTTTTCATTGGCACAATTACCACTAAAGGCTTGGGATTACGCAGTGTTGGTGATGATACTTTTATTTCGCTGGAACAACCAGAGGGCGCGAACAGTGCCATCGGTGCAATTGACGCAGCATTAAAAATCATCAGTAAACAAAGAGCTGATCTCGGCGGTTATCAGAACCGTCTGGAACATGCGATTCGCGGTCTTGATATAGGAGCGGAAAACATGCAGACTTCAGAAGCTAGGATAAGGGATACTAACATGGCCAACCAGATGGTTGATTATGTCCGTGACCAAATCTTGAATCAGGCAGGAACGGCAATGCTTGCACAGGCAAACCAAAGAGCAACTTCGGTATTGTCTTTATTGCAATAATGTGGTAAAATGTGGTATATTGGGCTTTGTAGTCTGATATATTGCAGGGGAACAGTCTGAGCCTTGTCGTGGAAAAAGCCTCAGACTGTTGTTCAGTTGTGTTTTTACGGACCAATATTTGTGTTTTTTGTCGTCAATATCCGATGTTTCGGCTGTTGCGCAATGTTCTTTGAAAGAAACCTTCTAGCCGTCTAACCGTTCAATTAGTAACATGTGTGGCATGCGTTTAATTAGATGTATTACTGATGATAAAGCGGTTGGATGCGCGGGACAGATCGAAACGATTATTTTATTACTATTTGGAAATACCTGATTATTAATTGTTCAGAGACATAACAATTGATAAGGCAGTGGCTGAGTAAAGATAATAAATCGATCGTTTCGTTCTGTTGGCGGATATAGGGATGGCGACCTGACTTGACGAAGAGTTGTCAGGCATGCGCGAAACCGTTCCTAGAATCCGCTTCTGCGGAACGGCTTCGGCAAGGATTGCCGAAGTTACGCTACACATGGAGGGTATATAAATGATTATTAATCATAACATGAGCGCCGTCTTTGCGGATCGTCAGCTTGGTGTTACTCAGGGCACGTTAACTAAAAACATGGAGAAATTAACATCAGGTTTACAGATTAATCGCGCCGGTGATGATGCATCAGGGCTTGCGGTTTCCGAAAAAATGAGGAGCCAGATTCGGGGTTTACACCAGGCAGAACGCAATATCATGAACGGTGTATCATTTATCCAGACAACCGAAGGTTATCTTCAAGGAACACAGGATATCTTACATCGTATCAGAGAGTTATCGGTTCAGTCAGCTAACGGAATCTACACCGATGAAGATCGTATGCAGATTCAGGTTGAAGTATCACAGCTTGTAGATGAAGTTAATCGGATAGCAAGTCATGCTCAATTTAACGGCATGAATATGCTCACAGGCGCATTTGCCATGGATTCAGCAACAGGAAGAGTTATGCAATTACAGGTTGGAGCAAACATGGATCAGAATGCAAGGATCTATATAGGCAGTATGACAGCATCGGCGCTTGGCTTACACGATTCACAGGGCAACACGGGAAAGATTTCTATTGCTGACCCATTTGATGCAAATGCGGCAATCGGTACCGTTGACAGCGCGTTAAAGATTATTTCAAAACAACGCGCGGATCTTGGCGCTTATCAGAACCGTTTTGAAATGGCAGCTCAGGGTGTGGCTATAGCAGCAGAAAATATTCAGGCTGCAGAATCCCGAATTAGGGATGTAAATGTGGCTAACAGGATAGTTGACTATACAAGGGATTCTATCTTGAACCAGACCGGAACCGCAATGCTTGCGCAAGCAAATATGCGCGCGCAGTCGGTTTTACAGCTGCTTTCATAGCTCTTTTTAATACCTTTTGATTCGAGTCCGAAGGTATAAGTGACTAAAAGTAACAGCGAAGGTGAGAGACTTCTGGACGTCGTCTTTTCCTCGCTGATCCAGCACTAAAATGTTTAGATGCTGGGTTGAAGAAGAACAGTGAAGTTCGCGCCTTTACTGCTCTTTCCTGACCACTAAAATATATTTGGCTGGTTTTTTTATTTCGAAAAATATTTTTAGTGGTCAGGTGAATTTTTCCTTCTGCCATGGATTGGCGGAAGAAAGTAGTCTGAATTTCCCGTAGATAAACTTGAACATTAACGGTGTTTTTACCGGCAAGTCAATTTCAGCGGTGGATTTTCAGGCGTTTTTACATGGAGGTATAAAATGTCCATAGCTATTGTGGGGCATACTCCTGCTCCATCACCTCAATTCAACGGCGATATCCGTGCGCAAGCAGCAAGACAGGAAACACGGCCTCAGGTTATTCAGATAGCGGCGGCGGATTTACAGCGGATCAGTCAGACATTCAGTAATAAGAAACTGCAATATGTGGTAGATCATGGATCGAATCAGGTGGTTGTCAAGGTAATTGATAAAGAAACCGATAAGGTGATTAAAGAACTTCCACCTGAAGAATTGCAGCGTCTGCATAAGAACTTAAAAGAGGCAAGCGGCGCTTTATTTGATGAGATGGCTTAACCGGCTTTTCTTATTATTAATCAGCTTAAGTTAAATATATTTAAGACTGACAGATTAATATAAAATTCCAGACCTTTTTTTAATGGTCGCCTGTGAATGGGGGGGTAACCAGGTTTATGTCAGATGTTTATATTCCGGGTATAAGAAGCCGGTTTAGTTCAGATCAGCTTATTGAAGATCTGATGACAATTGAACGGATTCCCCGCGATAGAGTCCAGACGAACATTGAAAATCTTCAGACGCAAAGAAGTTACTGGAATGAAGTCGGACGCCGCATTACCTCATTGCGCGACAGTGCCAGAAATCTTTTCTCCTTCCAGAATCCTTTTAATGAAAGGACCGCAAGTTCTTCCGATACATCTGCAATTACCGCCTCCGCAACAAGAGAAGCGTCCGAGCAATCGTTCAGCTTTACTGTTAAACAAACCGCCGCAGCCGATCGTTTTTTATCTCAGCCGCTGAATGAAAATACCAGAATAGATGCTGGTAATTATGTATTTACCGTGAACAATGATGAAATAGCTATTAATTTTCGCGGCGGGACATTAAGGGAATTTGTTGATATTATAAATAACCGCGGACGCGGTAAAATAGGCGCATCATTAATAGCCGTTCAGAGCGGAACAAGATCATTATTGCTTGAATCAAAACTGACAGGAACTGAAAACAGACTCGGATTTTCCGCTGACACAATAGAGCTTGCAAAACGCATCGGTATGATGGAACAGGCCGTTGATTCTTACAAAAATATTATCATAAACGAGGGTTCTGTACGAAAAAGCGGACAGAATGCGTCAAATATAAATGTTGGCGACGGAGAGCTACAAGTTGCTCCGCTTTCGACAGCGGTAATTCCAATTAATATTTTTATAGGTCAGGATTCTCCCATTGTTCTTCGTCTTGAAACCAAAACCAAGGTTGAATTAGATAATATAATAAATGTTCCTGAACCTCCCACAGGTCCTGTTGTACCGGCCGGATCTGTATCATACGGCGGAATTACAATTGAAAATGAGCCGTCCTCCTCTCCCCTTCCGGATTTAACTCCTCCTTCTCCGCCGCGGCGAAACGACAATATGGGTGTTTTACTCCTTTCTTTTTCAGACGGCACATCCTCAAGGCTGCCGTTAATAACCGATTCTGATCAGTTTGTTTCGAGGCAGTTTAATCTGGCAGAAATAGCGCGCGGCAGGACAATAGTCTCTCTTAATGTTGAGAATTCAAATACCCACCGCGAAGTCTCGATTGGAAAAATCGAAATCCTCGATCCGACTTCCTTAAGCGGCGGCTTAAAACCGGTAAACGCGGTTTCAACCGCCCGTGACGCGATCATAACGATGGAAGGTATAGAAATTACCCGTTCAACCAACGCAATCGACGATCTTATTCCGGGTGTTACATTGAATGTTAAGGGAGTTTCCGACAAGCCTGTTAATTTAAAAATCGAAGGAAATACAGAAGCCATTAAAGACGCTATAATATCCTTTGTCGGAAATTATAATCGCCTTTTAGCGGAAATAAATGTGCTGACAAGTTCAAGATCTTCCTCAATGCCCGATTTACCTCAAAATCAGCAGACCGTGCGCGGGGATACACGCCTTATTGACGAATTGACATATTTGACCGCAAATGAAATTGAAGCGATGAGGGAAAGGCTTGGCGCATTCAGCGGAGATATTACATTAAACACATTGAAAAATAATCTTATGCGCACAATATCGGCTCCCTACCCAACAAGCCTTGAAAGAGATCTTAGTTTACTTGCTCAGATCGGGATAAGCACCAACGCAAGCGGCAACACAGGATATGATGTATCGCGTCTTCGCGGTTATCTTGAAATAAATGAAAAAACCCTTGATGCGGCGCTTGAAAACAGAATACCCGCAATTAAAGAACTTTTCGCGTATGATTCCACCGGTGACCTGCTTGCGAATACCGGAGTCGCTTATAATGTGGACGCTCTGATAAGCCCGTTTGTCCAGACCGGAGGTATAATTTCCCTGAAAACAAGCACAATTGATTCGCGCATAAGCCAGGATCAAAGCCGGATTACAAATTTAGACAGACAGCTGGCTTCAAAGGAACAGGAACTCAGGCTGCAATTTGCCAGAATGGAATCAGCATACGCGCAAATGGAATCGCTGTCCAATTCATTAAATAATTTCAGTCAGCAGAACCAGAACAACAGGTAACATATGAACATAAAAATAAATGAAAGAGCTCTGGATGTGAGTTTTGATAATGAAAGTACGCTTGGTGAGGTTCTGGCAGGGTTGGAGCAATGGCTGGAGAACATGGGTCACCGGGTGTCCAGCTTGAACATTGACGGTGAGGATATCAGCGCATCAATGATTGAAAGCGTTTTTTCAAAAGAAATCGATAAAATACAACATGTTAGTATACAAACAAATGCAATAGCGGAACTGATGGCGGCCAGCCTTTTAAACCTTATTGAAGATATTAAAGAATATGAACATCTTGACTTCAAAAGCAAAACAATTTTTTTTAATAAATGGATTGAAAGCGCTACAGCACAGTTTATTTCAGCTGAAATCCCCGATTTACACGCATTCTGTGTCAGTACATTTTCAGATGGGAAGATAGCCAGCGGAACTCTTACATCTATAACAGAGGAAATTCAAAGAGAAGTAACTGAACCAATAAACGAATTTACAAACATGGAGACGGTTTTAATTGATACCTGCGAGAGACTTGAAAATCTTCCTTTGGACATTCAAACCGGAAAAGACTCACATGCAGCTCAAAGTATTCAGATTTTTACGGCTGTTACAGAAAAAATTTTTAGATTATACAGGCAGCTAAGTATACAGGGGTATTTATCCGAAAGTACGCAAGAAGACAGTATAGAACCGCTGGAAACGCAAATAACTGATTTTAACAATGTATTAAAAGAACTATTTGAAGCATATGAAAAAAACGATTCTGTACTTATAGGAGATTTAGCCGAATATGAAGCGTCTCCCAAATTAAAAAACCTTTTTTTTACTATTTTAAAGGATGTGAAAAACAAGGACAAGACACAGGGTGAGCTATGACGGAAAGTACTTTAATACTTTTGCCATTACAATCTATAGATAATTTTGCTTTAAATGATATTGAGGTCTCAGTTACTGAAACCATAATCGGCATTTCTATTCTTTTGGCTATTATTCTGTCATTATTCATCATTAATTATATAAATAAAAAAGCGTCTCCTTCAGCAGGAGTAAAGAAACCCAAAAGCGAAAATAAATCCAGCCTTTTTTCCGGTTTCGCAATGCACCGTATTTCGAGGAGTCTTGGGCTTAGCCGTGAACAGTCAAGAATGCTGGAATATGTATTTAAAACCGATTATGTAACAGATCCGGAAAAATCCATAAATACTCCTGCTCTTTTGGACAGGCATTTCAGAAAATCATACAGGATTATTGAACAATCGCCAGGTTCGGATAAAGAAGCGCAAAACAGGTTTGCTTTATTATTTTCCACAAGAAATATTCTGGAAAACAGCATTATTGGGGGAATAACATCTACCCAGCAGCTTAAAGACGATATAACATTAACCCTTACTTACGGAAAGGATAAATTACACGTTGGCATTGTATCAACCAATAGCGATTATATAGTTGTTGAAGCTCCAAAAACAATTTTAGGAAGCCTGATAAAGATACCGAGAGGCACAAGGCTTACAGCAATGTTTTTTAACAAAAATAATAAAGGATTTTCATTTGAAACACGCGTTATAGGCTATTCAGGCAGAGACGGTAACTCTGCCTTACAGCTTGCCCATTCACATCAGCTAAGATTTCTTTCACAGCGGCGGTACCGTAGAAGACAAGCTTCTATTGCCTGTTCTTTATATTTAGTGTATGTTGAAGGGAGCGGAAAAAAACAACGTCTGATGGTTGATAAGCGGCGCCTTCAGGGAAATATTGCCGATATTTCTGTTGGCGGCTGTTCAATAAAAACCATTGCTCCTGTGCAGGTTGGCGCCAGATTTAAAATTGAATTCTCTCAAAGCGAGGAAAATTTGGCAGCATTGGGGCAGGTATTAAGATCAAACCGGATCGGCGCAAGTACTGTTATTCATGTCAGATTTTTAAGGGTATCACAAAAATCCATGAATATAATCAATGCTTTTGTTTATGAATACGGCCGTGAATAAAAAAAGGAAGGACAAAAATGAAGGTAATTAAAATTAAAGATATGATCAGAAAGGATGTCCCAATCTATTACCGAAAGCTTTACACCGGAGTTGCGGTTATTGAAATAAATAATAAACAGGCTGATTTTCGCATAGATTTTTCCATTGAATATAAACCAACAGGACAGAAGGAAATTAATATTTCATTTATTGATAAAGTGGATTATCCCCTGATTCCGATAACAAAGGATCTAAAAACATATATCAGTGATCTGGATTCTGCCGGCGGACTTCCGATTGACGATTAAAAATGAAAACTTGTTTCCAAAAGATACTTTTATTTCCTGTTATACGTTAAGGAATTATCATTAAAGTGGTTGAAGTCGCTTCCTGTTCACCGGATGAAACGTACACTATTGGAAAACAAATCGCCGGACATCTTGGCGGCGGTTCTGTTGTCGCGCTTCAGGGTACTCTTGGAAGTGGAAAAACATGTCTGGCCGGAGGAATTGCGTTCGGATTGGGCATAACTGAAAAACTGACAAGTCCGACATATACGATAATTAATGAATATCAAATACCTTCTAATCTTTGCAGTAATAATTTATTAACAGCGGCAGAAAGCGAGTGTACATTGTATCACATTGATGTATACCGCTTGAATAATGATAAAGATTTTAACGATCTCGGCGGGCCGGAAATAATTAATTCAAACGGAATATCTGTTATTGAATGGAGCGATCGTATTTCCAAATCACTTCCGCAAAATACAATCATCGTTTTCCTGAAGATAACGGGATTATCTTCAAGGTATATTTCAATACAGGGTTTAGACAGACTTTGATAAAATTCAAGTTTACATATTAACAGGTTTTATAATGAATTATCTTGCAATTGATTCTTGTTCATCTGTTTTGTCTGTTGCGGTTTCCCGCAATGATGATATTTATTATGCTTATAATAATGAATGCATGAAGCATTCAGAGCTTGCCATGGATTTAATAGACAGCAAAATGAAGGAGGCTGCGTTAAAACCAAATGAGTTAAACGGAGTTCTTTGCATGAGAGGCCCCGGCTCATTTACCGGTCTCAGGATTGGTTATTCAATCGCAAAAGCTTTGTCTCTTTCATTGTCAATTCCTTTTGCGTCTGTACCGACTCTTGACTGTATCGCATGGAAAGAAAACAATGATGAAAAAATAATTCTTGCAGTTATAGAAGCACGGAAAAATGTTTATTTCTATGCTTTTTACCGCGGTGCATTGCGTCTTACACCTGATGCAGATGCGGATGCAGATCAAATAGCAGATAAAATTAAACAATTTAATGATGTAATTACCTTGACCGGCCCGGGAGCTGAAAAGTTATACAGTTCATTATTACAGAAGGAAAGAAAAAATATTAATTTAAATAATGAAAACACTGGATACGCAGGGGAAATAATTAAAATTGCAAAAAAAATAAAAATACTGGACAATGGTACTGCTGATTTTCTGTATTCTGGTCCTGAGTACATTAGGAAAACAGACGCGGAAATATCGCTTGCGATGCGTATATAACATATACCATATAAAAAGTACCACCGTTTACATACACTCCGGTCTTTGCGCGATCTATAAAAACGCATTACCCTTTTACTTTCCTGCTGTACGCTAAAATCTCAGACAGTTTAAGCATTCTCAGGCTTCTTTTTCTTCCCTGGAATTAGTTCTTCCTACAGCTTATAGTAAACTATCACTATAGGCTAAAGTGAAACATCACTATAGCCTGTAGTTTTATATCACTTTAGGCTGTAGTGAATGTTCACTATAGACTATAGTGAATAAACACTATAGTCTATAGTGCGATTTAACTATGGACTATAGTGGTGGATTGTACAAGGCAGGAATTTGGCATCAGAATATTCATTAATAGCATAAGAAAATACCCTAATGTTTTAGGCTTTTCCAAAACATTCAAACTGAAAGTTTGTTCCAAGTCAATAATGTGTCCATATCTACAAGAAAAAACGAAAATTAATGACATAAAGCCGATAGATTCAATACTATTGGAGATTTCAATATTTTGAACCCATAAAACCACTATCAGCTACCGCAATTACAGGCAGCCCTTTATATATATGGAAGGTATTACAACTATTATTCCTTTTGTAACATTTTTCAAATATTTATATAAATTGTCAAGTCTTAATAATAATTTTTAATTTTATTACTTCAATACAATACCATGTAAAATATAATAAATTTTTCTATATTTTAAAACCATGAAAAAGCAGTTCAGGAACTTAGCTGTAATATACAGATATAACGATCCTTGATCGCGATCATTATCAACATCCATCATTCTATTTTCCATAGTAATAATATCAGATTTAATTAAATTGCCATATGTGATGAGAAGTCCAATAATCCAATTCTGTAAATGCGTCATATAAAAAACTGTTCAGAAACAGCATTTTATCTTTATCCTTCCACTTTTCAAGAGACTTTCCAATACATTCTTCAACAGCGCAGCCGAATCTTTGTTTGAATAAATACGGATCTGGGCCTTTATGATAACGAAACCCCATTAAGATACATTCTTTTAGTAATGTGATTCTATCCAATTCTTCACAATTGGCCGTGCGGAATGAGGGCATACTTTTTTTTAATTGCTCTTTGTCCGCATCTTTCCGATCTTCTCTCATTGATTTTTTATACGAGTCAACATTGTTCAGATATGTATAACGCTTTGCGCTTCCTGAATTATCATCAATAATTGTGCCGGAAGCCGAAGGGCCGGCGCCAAGCCAGTTTTTCATTTGCCAATAACAGATATTGTGAAGACATTCTTTTCCGGGTAGAGAAAAATTTGAAACTTCATAATGTTCAAAACCCTCTTTTAACAGAGCATCGCGCCCTAAAAGCCAGAGTGAATCCAGGAAATCACATTGCGGCATCGCAACTGTTTTGTTTTTAATTTTTTCCCCAAGGGGAGTGTCATCTTCCACAGAAAGGCTGTAAAGCGAAACATGAACCGGCTTGAACGCAAGAAGCCTTTTTATATCATCAAGAATTGTTTTCTTGTTCTGGTACGGAAGACCTGTAATAATATCCGCCGACAGCATATCAGGAAAATAACGCGAAACGAGAGCAAGGCGATCCTCCAGCGAAACATCATTGCAAAATACCCTGTTAACTGCAAGGCGGCTTTGTTTATTAAAGGTCTGCACTCCGAGGCTTAGTCTGTTTATACCGCTGTCATAACAGATAGAAAGAAAGTCTTCTGTTACGGATTCTGGATTTGCTTCTATTGAAAATTCAATCGGTGAAAATTCAGGGATTTTATATAACTCATCAAGCAGAATACGAATTTTCTTTCCCAATAATGACGGTGTCCCGCCGCCAATATAACAGTAAATAATTTCTTTAATATCAAAAAATTTAATTTGATTTTTGATATCAATAATGAGCGCGTTTATAAAAGAATCAATATAATAATCATTTATATCATTAATATTTACTGAATAAAAATCACAGTAATCGCAGAAAGAACTGCAAAAGGGAATATGTATGTACAGGGAACAGGAAATCAAAATATCTCAAATCTATTCAGCGGCCAAAACCTTAATACTGCTCTTGCAGTAATCTGCGACGGCAAAACAGCCCCCCAAGTGCGGGAATCATTTGTATTACTGCGATCGTCGGATATCACAAAACACTCATCGGCCTTGAGTATAATTGTATCCATACTTCCTGAGAATGGAATTGAACCATTCCAAATATCGGGAACTTGCGGTATTGATGTATGATATGGCTTATCTGACAGCTCAAATTCTGTAAGACTGAATAAACTGCCGGAAGCTTTAACCCTGAAAACATAATTTTCCATGCTAATCTCATCACCTGGAAGAGCAATTATGCGCTTTATATAATACTGTTCTCTCACCGAAAATATGCTGATTCTTTGCGCAGTAAAGAATCTGACAATTCCATCAAGTATCTGCAGAGGCATATTTTGGCTCATTCCATGTTTCATATCAACCAATACTATACTGCCGCGATTGAACGGAATGGCGTTTTCTTTATTTATATTCCATGGCGGATTAAAGGATGAAAAAACAAGACGATCTCCTTCATTTAAACCCGGCGACATAGTGTTATTTTCAACAACCCATACTGAAAAAAAGAATGTTGTAAAACAGTTATATGCAATATATAAAATGAGAATAAAAATAAATATTCTCAGAAGCCTGTACTTTTTGTTTTTTTGTTCCCTGTAAGAGTATGTTGACAATTTATTAAACATATTATTACCTATTTAATTTTCCCTATTCTTGTAAACGGCCAGTAAATTATTAATCCTTTGCCAAGAACCTTTGACAATCTGACAGGCCCGAAATTCCTTCCGTCATGTGAACTGTCACGATTATCGCCTAAAGGAAGTATTCTCCCTTCAGGTACAAACAAGCCAAGAACATGTTCTCTGGCATGAAGCATCGCATAACGTCTGTCCTGGACGGCGGCTTTTCTTTGAGTTTCCAGTCTTGAACGTTGATATGCAAAACTGTCGCCGTATTGCATATTTTCAACCGGAGAAGCTTTAAAATATAATTCTTCAGAGACGGGAAACCCCAAATCGCTCCATCCTCTTGCCTGCCCTGCCGCCAAAAGCGCCGGATATTGATCTTCAGACACAAGCCTCCTGATGTTATGATCCCAACTGCGGGAAGCGTTATATTCTCTCTCGTAAACCCATCGATCTTCTCCTGCAAAACGGATTCTCATCTCTCCGTTCTCAATTTTAAAGCGGTCACCGGCCTGCCCTGCCGCGCGCTTAATAAGAAAGTGAATACGCTGCTCACCTCTTTCATCCCTGTCTATATCAACCAGAGATAAGGTAAGCATGTAGATAATTCTTTGGGCTATATCAAAAACAGTTCCGCGTGAAATATAAGCAGGACTCTCAAAAATAATAATATCGTTTCTTTTTGGAATGACAGGACTTGGAAGTTTTAAGAAACCAGGTAATAATTCCGGTCCGTAAATAATTTTATTAACAAAAACATGGTCTCCTATGTTAAGAGTATCAATCATTGATCCTGAAGGAATCCTGTACGCCTGCACCAAATATTGATTTATTAATAAAACCATGCATGCTGCCCATAAAAACGCTTCAATCCAGTCTACAACAGGGTTTTTTGCTTTGCGTTTTTCTTTCTTAATTCGCCGTATTTTAGCCCTGTATGTCAGGTATTTCTCAGTTATGGATTGAATGTGATCAAAAAAATCAAGTTGTTTATTTTCATTCAGCATTTGCGTAAATCTATCATAAAAAGACAGCATGATCAATTACACAGACTTTAATTAACCAAAACCGATAGCTTTTCCCTTAAAAAATAAACTATTTTATTTAATTCTTTACAGGATAAGGAGTTACAATGAATTTATTTCGTATTGTCTACAAATACTCTACAAAATACTTTTATTGATATGTAACCGCATTCTAACCACAATTGTAACCGCGTATGCAGTTTGGCAATAACGCGTGTTTTACCGTGTTTTTAAGAGTATTATCGTCAGGTACATCATTTCTTCCGTCAGGCTGATTGTATTAACTCTTCCCGTCTTACTCTCAGCGGTGCAGCTTCCTGCTCGTGCTTATTGCGCTCTCCAATGGCGTATTCATCGCCTATCCCTATGCCTCCAAGCACTCTGGGAGTCAAGTATTTTCTGTCAAGAGCTTCAAGCTGTCCGTCAACCTCGCTAATTTTTTCAGCTCTTTCTTCAGCTTCAATTTCTTCAACTGTCCTACCCACAATTATTTCACCATTGATAATCCGGGTATAACAACCATTACTGTTAAATTCTTCCTCGGCGACTATCTTGTCAGCCGCGGTGTAACCAGCTCCGACCATTTCTTCTTCACTGTAAAAAACTTTTACAGTGCCGTTTTCTTTCTTCAGATAAATGTTCATGATTTTTTCCTTATTAAAAATAAAAACGTCTTCACGTTTTATAAACTAATCCTTAATGCACTGCTCCGCCCCCGACCAGTGGCATCACCGCCGCGACCAGATCGAGCGTATAACGCATTACGTGCACGAGACCCACAACTCGAGCCATCGGTATAACTACCGCCTCCCCTTAGAGTGGCCACAACACCGTAGAAACTACCCTTGTTGCCAGCTTGTAAGAAAGGCCCGCGATTCGCTGTTCCTATAAAGATATCCCCATAACCCGACGTCAGCTGCCCATAAATCAAGTTTTCGCCGTAACCGGCAGCCGATGTGGTTCTTAGCCATTGCCATAAACTCCCGCAGCCTTCCTCCACGCCATAGATGCTTATCATTCTGCGGCCTGCTGTATCTACTCTTCCACCAGCTCCTCCGGTTGTGGCTGCTGATGCGCTTTCTCCTGCTACCGCGGTCTGCTCATTTGATCCAAGCATAGCAGCAGCAAACTCGGCATCGTCAAGTAATTCTTTTTTAACGCAAAACATATCTTCAACAAAATCTACATACTGTCTTGATCTTGTAATCGCTCCCTGATAAACGGATTTTGTATTAATGCCGTTTCCGCTCGGTAGGTATATGTCTGACCAGAAGTCAAGACTGGGAATGTAGGCCATTCCTTCCGGTTCACTGAACGGCCTGTGATTTAAACACGATACCGAATACGGCAGAATATCGCCTGCTACATATCCATTTAAAAGATGATTTTTTGTTTCTCCACCTTCTTCATATGTAAGCCCGTTTCCTACGCTTGCGCATAAGGTATGGAATTCTCCTATTCGTGTAAAACCATTCGGAGCGGTTTTATTTAAACTTATTAGGAAATTTATCGGTGTTGTCTTTGAAATGAAAACATAATAATCCTTACCGTTTGTAATCGCTCCTGTGTCAAGTGTATTTGATACATTCAGTTCTATGTCCTGACGGATAATAACATCACCGATTTTAGTACCATTTTTTATGGTTAATTTCCGTCTGTCGCTGGCAATTAAAAAAGGCGAACTTGCGGCATAAAATGGCAGCATAAAATAATTCATTAACTCCTTAACTGTTAATCTACGGGTGTCGCCATTCTGCTGCAGGATAGGGTTAAATGCTCCTAACTGATGTAAGGCGAACACATCGTCATCAGCTAGTGGCACTGCATTCAGTAGGTCTCTGAATGTTTTCTTGGTTTCCATAAAGAACTCCTTAAATTAAGTGGATTACCGCTATTTATGCGGTGACTAAAAAATCTTCATTATCAGTCACAAGATAATCTCCGTTATCTGTTATTAATGGGAAGGCTCCGCCCAACGGCCCATGTTTGGATTCTATGAAATTTATCAAGAATTTTGTCAGGAATATATATTCTTCCAATTGTGTCTGTAAATGCCGGTATTGTTCTGCAAGCTTTATATCGACTTCAAAGATACGTTGTAATAATTTATCTACAGCTGTCACAAGCGCAGTATTTATATCTCTTCTTATGTCCTGCATGTTATCGTCTGTAATTGTTTGTGCGTCAATCTCCTGTATAAGCATTGTGACTTTATTTGTCATATCTTCTATTAATTCTGCAGTGAGCCTACCTCCATTATGCAAATCTATTGTTTGTGTTCTTGGTGTTATACGACGAATGACAAGCTGCTGTGCTTCAATTGGAATACTTGTTATGAGCGTAAGGGTTCCGCCTGTGTCTTGCGCTTGAATAGCTGACACTTTATAATCGGTTCCAAAAGTCAGCCAGTGTCTTTCCTCATATGGTAATTCGCCATCTGTTTTGATTTGCCAGAAACACTTTATATGTTCAGGGCTGTTATAAATAAATGGAATAACAAACTGTGTGGGGAATGGTACTATTAAATCATAAGTTTTTTGTGAATCTGTATTGAATATTACGCGCTACCTCCTAAAACCATACAGCGTCTTTATCACGCCCGATTAAAGTGCCGGGATGGAGGTCAAATTCTCCGTCTCCGTCACCTACTCCGATAAATCTACCAAATTCTTTAGTGCCTGATGTTGGTAAACCGACTGACATAAATCCTGCTTCTGCTGCTTGTATTGCCGCTTTGAGTAATTTCTCGTACTCGCCTTGTGTAATTGCTCTTGTGGTTGTTTCAAGCGCCTGCTGTAGTTTGTCAACCTGTGGTAATAAAACAAAGCCGCGTCTGTATTGTTTTTTACCTGTTAATAATTCTTCTAAATATCCTGTTGCCCAATTTCCGATAAGCGGGAAGGAATCTGTAAATTGTGTAGTTGCCCACCATGCCATTTTTGCTGCTTTATCTTTTTCATCATCGTCTTCGTCAAAGCCTGTCATTATTACGCCAAGTAGTAACCCTGCGCAAGCGTAACCCATTACAGTTCCTGCAACTCGCCATCCCTGTTTCTCTCTTATCATCTGCGGCATGTCGTATCTAATGTTTTGAAAGATAACATTTAAGCTCTGTTGGAATTGCAAGAATGCTTTTGCAAGTTCTGAGTTTACTTTAAATAAAGGTGATAAATCGTCTGTTCGTGACGATGGCTGGGTTAATCTTACTATATCGTCTGCGTGTTGTGCTGCTTTTACGCGTATTTCCTTTTCACTTAGACTAGCATTAGCAGGGTCATTTGTCAATCTTTTATGCTCTTTACGGAATAAAACAAGCCATCCTGGTGCTACACTTAATCTGTCAATAAATTCAAGCCCTTTTATTCCTCTCTCGTTAAACTTGTCTATTCTAACAAGTGCTTTTTCAATTAAATTGTCTCCTTGTGCGTGTTTCGCCTGTTCTTTAATTAAATCTACCATCATGTTCGCGCTGCGGTGTTTCATGTGAGGGCTTAAATCGCATATTTCATTCCATCTCTCCTGCCAATGTGACGCGAAATCAATATACGCTCCCCAATATTCAAAAGGGTTCATATAACCAAAGAAGGGCGCGGGGCTTGTGATGGCCTGTAAAGCAATAGACGATGTTTTCCAACCAAGATATGAAGCCGCTGTTTTTCCCCTGAACTGTTTAACAATTTTATCCATTGTGCTTGCTGCTTCTCTTTGGGCAGGGCTTGCTAATTCATGAATATACTTATCAATGTAATCTAATGCCGATTTTCCGTATCTGTTTCTTATTGTGTGTCTAACTTGTCTATTGTTTATGTAAATTTGGTTTAAATCTTTAACCGTCTGCGCGTAAGCCATGAAATGTTCTTCTTTTTCAACAGCCTCTGTCCATACTCTCATTATGTCAAGATTAATTGCTGTCTGATACTGCATGGGGATTTCAACACGTTTCTTTGTCATACCCTTTTCTACATAAAGATTGAATTGCCCGCTTGATTTTCCCATTAATTCTTTTACATCATTAGTCGCGTTTGCGTTAACTGGTTCTGTTCTTACTATGGGGAAATAATTGTCTACTATGTGCATAAAAGTATTATTGTATCTGACAAGAGCTTGATTTAATCTTTTTCCGCCTTCAACAAAGTCTTGATCTATAGCGTTAAGTATTTTTTTATAATTAGGGTTTTCTTCTAAAAGTTTTTCTGCTGCTGTTATTACTTTTTCTAATCTGTCAGCAGCAATTAATCTATATGCGTCTAATCTTAATTGATCTATTTCTTTTTCCGGCTTTTGAAATTGTGCTTTCTCATCCTGGTCTAAAAGATTCCCATACATCAACGCTTCTTTAGAGTGTTCATTTTTTACAGCGCATAATACTCCAAGTAATTCAGCGGTTGTAAATTCATTTACTCCCAAATCATCTAAATCAATCTTTACTTTTTTTTGCCATAATTCGCTCTCTGTAATTCCCAAATCTTTCATGAGTTTTTGCACTTTCTCTGTACGGCTGTCAACGTACCTTATTTTTTGTTTATAAGAATCATCTGCCGCGCGGTATAAGGCCTGCTGATTATATCCGCCTGTTTGGTTGTTATCCAGTATTCTTGTAAAACGATAAATATTCATGAAGTCAAATTTGGTAAGTTTTCTTAACTTTCTGTCACTGTGTTCTTCTTGTGATGTTCCTTTTATGCCTTTTGTTTTATATCTTTCCAGTTCCTTTTTTATTTCATCATCATTTAATCCAAGTTTTGTCGTTTTTAATGTATCAACAACTAATTGCTGATAAGCAGCAATTCTCTTTTTCTCTACTGCTTGATGCGCTCTATACAGGCTCTTCCCCTGTACTGTAAGATCATCAATAATCTTTGCGAGCTGTTCAGCTTCCGCTAATGTCCACTGGCTAAAAGGTTTATCCATTATTCTGTTGTAAACATCAATCGGTAAATATTGCTGTACAAGCTGTTTCTGTTCCTCTGTCATCGGGTATCTTTCACTTCTTCGCTTAGCTATCGCGTCAAGCCCGAGTTCCTTTATCCAATCCTCAGGCGCTATTTTTCTTGCTAGGTATCTTTTTTCATCTGTTGTAAGGTCTTCAAGTCTTTCTTTGGAAAATAGCCGTCTCATTTTATCTTGAGTAATTGGAGCTTTATCTTTTAAAAGTTCCCACTGGAGCGCCTGGTCAACCTTCCATAATCTAAAGATAACAGGCAGATCATGTTCTATAACTTCATTGATAAACTCGTTTATTCCTTTTCTAAAAGAAGGCTCCGCGAAATATTGAATAATCGCTGTTGCCATTCCCTGATCTGCGTTCATATCAAGAGGTATTTTTCTGAATATTCTTTTTACAACTCCGCGCTTTGCTTTCGTGATTTCCTTTGCCTTTTCTCTCTGCTGTTTCATATCGTTAATGTGATTCAACAATTCCGCTCTAGCCGCTTTCCTTGCAAGCCTCTGTAACAATGTTGCTTCTGTCTTTGCCGACTTACGGTAGTCTTTGTATTCTTCTTTAAGCGCGTCCAGTTTTGCCTGATATATTTCTTTTGTTCCCTCTTTAGCGGCTCTGGCTGCTTCCTTTATTTTCTCACTTGCGAGTATTTCATTAACGTTCAATTCTAATTGGTGTGTTCTTGCCAATGCCTCTAGGTCTTTAACTAATTTGTCATAGTACGCGGTTGCTGATTGTTTTCTCAATGCCGCCTGCGCTGCGTCTCTCTCGCCTGTTTTAATCGCTTTATCTAATTTATCGCTGATCTGGTTTATAAATTCTTTTTGTTTTAAAACATGCTCAAAGGATTTTTCAATCTCTGCGATTATCTGTTTTTCTAAATGAATATTGTCATCATTTCTGTCGGCTTCAAAATCTTTCAAGGCTGTTTCTGCTATTGTTACTTTAGCATTTAAACGTTTAAAATATTCTTTATGCTGCGGATCATCAATCAATGCGGTACCTGCGTCAACTTTCTTTGCGTAGGCTTCATATGCTATTTCATTTGCTAATTGTCTGCGTTTTTCTGGCGTTAAGTTTTCAACCCCTTCTCTGCGAATATCATCAGGATTCATTCTGTGTTTCAGTTTTTCCGCAGTGCTGTCTTCCGGGCTTACAGCTAAATCAGGTCTTTCCATTAATTCCGCGTAAATAGCTCTATAGTCTCTTGGCGCTCTGTCAATTAAAGTGAGCATTTTGTTACGCTGCCGATTTGTTAACGGTTTTCTTAATTTCCCATTTTGATCTACAGTATTCATCGCCGCCTGCCAATCTTGATCTTTAAGCTGGCTTTTTATCAAATCTCTTTGGCCGTCTAGACTATCGTCTTCTTGTGTGTAATTTACTGCATTACGTATCATGGCGGATGTTTCAATAAAGTTTTCTAATTCCCCTTCACTATGAATTGTTTCAAGGAATTCGCTGTCAGTATCTGCGGCTGTCGGATTTTCAATTCTTGAATCCGGTTCTGCGTAATATCTTATAGAGTTAACAGCTTTCTTTGAGTTCTGTACAATTGATTCATACCATGCGTCAATTTGTTCTTCTGTGTAGTTCATGAAATCTTCGTGGAACGATGATGGGTAACCTTGTTTTTCCTCGATATAGGCGCGGTATTCTTTGCCGTTTTCAAAGTCTGCGGCCTCTTCAATCATGTCAGTATCGCCAAATTGGAATAAAACAGAATCTGACTTGACAGCCTCGGTAAGCTGTATTATATTTGAATTAATGAAGTTCGGAGCGGAGAAGTGTGCGTTTTTCGCCTCTTCTAACATACCTTCGAGCTTTTTTATTTCCATCATCTTATGGTCTTCAGTCTGGTATAGCACTTTTTCTGTAAAGATCTCTTGCAAAATTTCTCGGAGTCTGTTATCTCTTATATATAGGGTGTTTGTTTCCAATCCTGCTTGTGTTGCATTGTAAGGGGAAGAAATAAACGCCCTTACTTTTTCTATTTCTGTTAATCGGTGATCGTAATATCGTTTTCCGTCATTCGCAATAGAAACAATTGATTTCACAATGAACTCTTGACTGCCTTTTCCTTCTCCTTGGTCAATAGACAACTTTGAAAGATAATATCTATATTCACTTATTCCGGGATGTTTTTGTGGATCTTCGTTTATCTTGCTTGTGATATACTGGGCTTCAGTTGCGATTTGTGGAATGGCAGCTATAGACTGTAAATGATTTCTGTCAAAATGGTCATGGCTTATAATCTCAATAAGTCCGCCGTGTTTATTTCTTATAGTAAAATCTATTGTCTTTTTATCAGATTTATTTATGTAACTGCCTTTGTGGTTTTTGCCATATTGGAAAGCGTCCCTCTTTAATTGTCTTATATCTCCATTAAATGGTATTGCTATGGTGTCAACAATTAATGGATTTGATTTGAGCACATGATTAATTCTATTGCGCTGTTCCTCTTGAGTGATTTCCCCTGCCTGTAGCAACACTTCACCTGCCGCATCCAGCACTGCATCTGTCTTTGCTTCAAGCGGTAAATTTGGATCGTTGATAATAGCGTCCCGCTGGGCTGTGGCTACCGCCTCTCTGGTATCATTTACCGTATTTTCTGTATGCGTTTCACTATGGGAATCCTCGTGCGTCTGGTTGCCTGTTTCAGCCTGCTCGCGTAGTTCGCCTGATACGAAAGACTGCATAAACTTCTCAAGCTCTGGCGTTATTTCCGTCCAGCCTGTCAATGTCTCATAAATACGTTTCATAAACTCTTTGATTTTTTCAAAGAGAGGTTTTATTGAATGATCTTCCGGCAGCGTACCGTTTGTGAGATAGTTCTCAAGCGCGTCTGTAAATGCTTCCTTGTGAATGTCCTGCCACTGGCTGATATTTGTAAAATCAACTATTTGTCCCTCGAAATTTCCTTTGCTTATTTTATAACCGTTCAAGGCTTTGGCTGCGATTCTTCTTTCCGCATCGGATAATTCACTTTCCGCGATATGAGCGAATTCATGAATAAGTGTAGAAGGGTCTGAACTTTTTTTACTTAAATAAATTATTCTTTTTGTTCTATCTGCCAAGTCTCTGAATGTCGCACCCTGTACTTTCTTGTTATTTGTCTGAGCCGCTGTTATTTTCGGGTTTCTGCTTGGATCATTTGTAAATTCAATATTTAATCTCTTGATAGTTCCTTGTAAACTTTCTCCTGGTCTTCTGATAAAAGTATTAACAATCTCACCTGCAAGTGCGTTGCTTAATCTTGATGTTCCCGTAGGCATTAAAGGCGTTACCGCCTGTGCTAGTCTCTGTGCATCGGTAGTGGTTAAAGAATAGTTAAGTCCGTGCTTCTCACCTCTTGGGTTATTGGTTATCAACTGCTGTCTGATAGCCTTATACTGGTCATGTTCTAAATTCCAATTAATAACCGTGCCTTTATCAAACTGTCCTGTAAACTCCGCCCAAATATCCTGTCTGATTAAATCTGGATTAATAAAACCATTCTCCAAAGTAAAACTGTTAACTGTAACTGTTTGTTTATCATTATTTACGGTATAGACAATTCTCGCGTCTTCGTTAGCGTATATTTTTCCATCACTCTCATGGGTTCTTTCCTGACTGGTGACTATAAATATGCCGCTTATGCTGCCATTATCATTTTGTGTTTCGTGTGTTTCTGTGCTCAATTCGCCTTGTCTTGATCTGGAAAGTTTTCTTTCTTCCGAAACCTCTTCATTTGTCGTTTCATCAATCCATGTCTGCATGGGGTATTTGTAACTGGTAACTTCAGCAAGCGCGGCCGCGTCCTGCGCGGCTTCTTCCTTCGCTTTTCGCTGTTCCGGTGTTAAGCGTTCATTATTTACCCTGTATACGCCTGATAATACTTCTCTCTGTTCATCTGTTTTTAAATCGTCAAGTGCTGATAATTGAAAGCCCTGTGTTTTGGCCTGATTATACGCTTCGACAAAAGCAGCCTCGTTAGGCGCTATCTGCGCCATTCTCGCGAGTGTGGCTGCGGATCTTGAATCGTTTATCCCGCCCGTTACTGATACAGGAATACCCATAAATATACCTGTCCAAAACCCGCCTGCAAAACCCTCAACAGCCTCATTAAAAATTGCGTTTATTTCTTTTTTATCAATGTCAGTATAATTCTCAAGTTCTTTTTCAAGTTCCCTGCGGACTTCATCTGAATATGCGTTTGCTATTTGTCTTTGTAAATTCTCCCTGCCTTGCCTGTTAGCATATTCAACAGCTTCATTGTAAATATTGCCGCTGGATAAAGCCTGAATAAATTCTTCCGTTCCTTCCTCGACTCCCTGTTGTAATATATTTAATGCGGCTCTTGCTCCTACTCCCATTTTCCCGCTTATAAACCATCTTGATGTCGCGTTTCTTACGGCCTTTGGAACGATAGCCGATGCGATTGTTTTTGCTCCTGCTGATTCAACTCCGCCTAAGGCTCCTTCAATAAGACCTTCAATAAGAGCATCTTGTTTTGCAAAATTAATCGCAATGTCATGTGGAATACCCGCGGTTGTCATTTCACGGTATTTAATACCCCATGTTGAATCATATGTACTTCCCGCTATTGCCGCTTTACTTGCGCCTGCTACAAGTAAAGCTGATAATCCTGATGATAATCCGGCAGCTCCTGCAAGCGCGCCTACACCTGTAGAAACAAGCGCCGCTGCGCCCATTCCTTTTAAAATATGGCCTGCGTTCTCCGCCATTGTAGTGCTTACACTGCGGATAAATTGTCCTACATCATGCCAACCGCCCTGCTTTACATATTCGTCCTGCCATACTTTTGGCGCGTGATCTCGTAACTGGTCAATTCTTCTTTCTGTCTCTTCAATCGCTTGTAATAAATGAGGATCGTTTCCTCCTGCTCTAGCAAGCTGCTGTGAAAGTCTGTTATATTCGGCAGTTACAAAATTAAGCTGTATACTGTCCCATACTGCCTGTACTCCTGATTTTTTTGCATATTCATTTCCAGTATATTGTTTATGTAATTCTTCAAGATTTAAAAAAGCTGTCTGAAGCGGAATATTAAAAATATTTGAATACATACTGGCTGTTGCAATGCGTTCTTTCATGCCCTGCGGGTCTTCGGATGTTTCAATTAAAGGTTGTATAGCATCAATAAAAGGAAAGTCCTCTTTACGAGGTGTCCAGCCAAGATTTGAATATTCGCTATGCTGTTCCTGTAATGATTGATAATGATTATCTACGGCATGTTCATATGATTGCCTATAAGCATCCATTGCTGTGGAGTGTGCATCAAAAGCCTGAAGCTGTTCAGCTTTTCTTCGTTGTGATTCTGCTATCGCACTATATTCAGGAGATGCCGGATTTTCCATTGCAACTGAGCGTTGCCTTCTCATAAAATCTAAAAAATCGTTATTTACGCCTTACCTCGCTTGACTACCTGGTCGAGATACTTCTCTAGCTCCCGTTCCCAAATTGAACAATTCGTTCATTCGCCTGCGCCATTCATCTGTTCCGTAATCGTCAAATAAATATTGGCTATATCTATCTCTTTCAGGTGTTTTTGGAATAGTATCCAATACACGATTAACTGTTTCATAGAATGACAATGGGGTATTATGACCTCTGCTAAGATTATTAAATGAATCAATAACAGCGTTTTTAATTTGCTGTTGGAAATTTTCTGCATGACTTGCGTGATAATTCCTTATAGTATTATCTCTTCCTTGTGTTATCTGTTCATTAAATAATGTCCCATCCTGCTTTATTAAATCACCGTTTTCATTAAAGCTGACAGTAACTTTATTACCGTTATTCTCAAGATCAAACAATATTCGTCCTGTCCCATCTCCTGCGCTTCTTTCTTCAAAGCGCCCAGTATTATTAATTATTTGCCATCCGGTTCCAGTTAATATATTTTGTGCTCTTTCTGTACTTGATTTTCTATACTCCTGAAGTAATTCTTCGCCACCACTGACAGTGACCGGGTAAGAATTACCTGATGTATCGTAAGCATTGTAAGTTAAGTAATCCAGTTCACCTCTGGAAGCATCCCTGTTTGTCTGATCCCAATTTCTTAGCTCGCCTGCTCTACCCAAGTGGTCTGCTTGTTCCTGTTTAATAATATTATTAATGTATGACAGCATATTCTCTGGTTTAACACCAGAAGACGAATCATCGCCTGCTTGAAATCTCATCTGCCATAAATGCCTATTTAATTCTTCTCTACGGGACTTAAATAAAAGCAGACCTGCATCATCTTTATTAGACTTATATTGAGCTTCAATCGAGTTTGCATAAGAATCCCATCTTTGAAAAGCCATAGAGAATTGTGAGAACGCTCCATCATCTCCTGTTAACATCCTGTCAGAAATAGTTCTCCTTTGTGATTCTGTAATATCAAGTCCATATATATATGCCATTGCCATAGGCCCTGACATATCACCTGACCTAAAATTGTTTTCATATTCAAGAGCTATCTCCAAAGATGATATGTCAGATGATGATCTTTTTGTTGCTGCAGCTATTTCCGCTTCTCTGTTAGCGATTAAATTATTTACTTGGCTTAGATGTGTTCTATACAGTTCTCTTTGATTTATATATTTTCCTTCGCTGTTTAAAATTTCATCTCTTTTTCTTTTAAGCGTTTCCAAGCTCATATATTCCGAATCAAATAATCTCTTTGCTTGCTCGTTGTTTAATTCCGATTTTTGCAAATAGTCAACTCGTCTGCTGACAGCTTGGTTTACATCGGCGTTTTCGCTTCCGGTATTTAAGGCTGCTGTAGTAGCGGCTTCAACGGATTGGGTGTTTTTAAATACTTCGTTAAATACTTCCTCACATTTAGTCTCTGCATCTGATACCATTTGATCAATTACCTGCGTAACATCTGCGCGCATACTCTTGGCTTGAATTTCAGAAATATTTCCATTCGTTAATTCTGTTTCAATATATTTATTAGATTCTTCTGTGCCGTTGAATCTTCCAATTCTTAATACTTCATTCTGAATATTATCGGGTATTAATTCACGTTCTGTCTTTATTCGCAATGCTTCAAGTTGTTCAGGTGACATTATTTTTTCTTCTATTGCGCGTTCATATAACGCGTCAAGATCGGATCTGTCTCCTTTTACGGCTTTATCAACAGCGTTTGTAAACTGCTGGTTAAAAAGTTCCAACTTGTCATTATTCAACTGGTTGCGATAAGTATTTATTCTGTCAACTTTCTGCGGGTCGGTCTGTTTCTCTGCTAGCCCTGCAAGAGAGGCGCTTATAGCCGATGATGATAATCCGGATTCTCTGCCTTGGTTAATTATTTGTTGTATATGATCTTCAAATCCTTTCATAGTAACAGCGTGTTCTTGAGTCATATTTTTAATTAGGTCTGCTTCCTGGTCATCTGATAAACCAGACGCGCGTATATGAGCTTCGGCTGCCGCATAACCTCCGCCTGATGTCGCTATATTTTCCGCATCTCGCCTTACTTTGGCAATATTTACATCATCAACAAATTGCCTTGTTAAAAGTTCTCTTTGTGATTCAGGCATACTATAGCCTACGAGTATATCCCTTACAGATGTTTCTGCGTTTTTTTCATTGCCGTTAAGATCATATTGTACTTCTCCTCTGATAATTGTGTCTTTTAAATCAGACAAATCAGAAAGCATTAATTTATCTGTTATTGCAGATTCTCTTTCCATTAAGCGCATCTGCGCGTTTAGTTCAATATCAATGAATCCGTTGTTAATATTTTCAAGGGCTCTGTTTGTAGCCCATTGCGTCTTAAAATGTTCTCCTACACCTTGGGTAATTTCCGCTTTCATATCCCCTATGGTTCTTCCGTTTCTCGTAACATACCCGTCATAACCAACATAATTTTGGTTTTCATCATAAGGATTAAATCCGTCTATATCAGCTTGTCTTATCTCTGCATTAACCTGTGCAATATTACCTCTTTGCGCCTGTAAAGACGCTCTCTGTTTGTTTTCAAATATAGCGTTTCCTAATCCAATAGCAGCATTTGTTAATGAAATTGCCGCCTGCGTTCCTTGAATTATGGTATTAGCGACAAGCATTTTTTTATTAAAGTTAATGTTTTCCTGATTCAAATCAAGAGCCTGTCTTGTGAGTCCGAATGATTGTTTTGCGATACTTATATCACCCGCGACATATTGTGATCGCTCGGCATTTGCTACTGCCTGTTTTGATCTGCGCAATGGGTTATAATCAATATTTATACGTCTTACGTCATCCTCCTAAACAACAAAATTCCTATTAATAAAATCTTCAAGATCATTTTTTGCCGCCTTGCTGTTTGCAATGCTCTGGTCTGTTAAATTAATTGCCTGCTGCCAATCTGCGATGGACGATTGTGCAAGGTCTCTGTTTGCAATCATCTCCTGTCTTTGGAAATCAAGGTCTACTTTCAGCTGATCCATTTCCATATTTGCCGCTGTCAGTTGCGATCCGAACAGGCCTCCGGGCGCGTCAAGTCTGCGGTCTTCCCCCACATAATCCACAAGTTTGCGGTCAAGCATCCCTGTGGTATGCGCCTGTGATGTTCCGGCTCCTACCCGGCCTGTAGCTCCTGCCATTGCATCTGAATAGCCTATTGCATTAAGGAAATTGTCATATGATTCTTTTCCGCTGGCCATTAAAGAATCTGTCTGGGCCTGTTTGCTTTGTACTTCCTGTGTGTATTGATTGCCATAATTCGCTAACCATTTGTCATAACTGTCTATCTGACTGGTTGTATCGCGTATGTCGATTCCATACTGAATCTTTGACGCTTCCATGTCCGCTATGCTTTTTTCATAGTCTCTGACTGAATTAAGTCCTTGCAGGTAACTATTTTTTGTTTGCAGGTCTAATTCTTTTTGTGCGTTGTTATTTGCTTGTGCGCCCTGTTTTGCGTTCACTACGGTTCCGGCTACAGCAGCTCCGGCCCCGATAACACCCGCAACTGCCCCTATAATTCCTATTGCAACTGGCATATTTTATCCCTCCAAAATCGCAACACGTTCAACCAATGCAAGCATTGTAAACGGTGCTGGCTCCTCATGTATAATAACTAATTCTCCTTCGGTGTCTATATTCCCTGATACCGTTATGTTAATTTCACCTGTAAATGGCTGCGGCGCTGTGCCTAAAACATAACTGCCGAATCGCTCAGTAATTAATGCTGTTGTTTTATTCTCTGTTGTTCCGGCTCTCCCGCCTAAACTTTTATGCATCCTTAACGTAATTTTTTCTATTCTTCGTTTTTTGCCTAAACTTGTTCCATCCGCTGGTATCTGTCTTTGGTTAGGTGCGAAATAGGAAGTGTAAGGCAAGCCGATATGTACTGTAGTCATTTCATCCTGTAATTTCGCATTGCCGTGTTCATCAACTAAAACTGTCGGTTCAATTGCTCCATCTGCAAATACATTTATTTTCTTTCCTGCGAATCTTTGTAATCCGGTTATGGTATCTGTCGGTGTTGGGAATGTTCTTTTTTCTCCTGCGTCAACATAATGACTATTTGAAAAATCATCGTTTACCAAATCCTCAAGTATAATATGCTCTATGTTTCGCTTATTATCTCGTAATACCTCGATAAAAATAATGTCGCCTGTTTTTTGCGGTGTTACCGCAACTGCTTCAACTTTCCCATCTGTAACGTGTCGCGTATAAGCCAATATTCCGCCGCGGATATTAATAGTGCAGCTTATTAATTCTCCGGAAAGTGTAACAATCCAAATCATAGGATATGGAAAATCAGCTACCGCAAAGTCTTTTATCCCTGTGCCGAATATATGCGCGGCTTGTTCTGATATATCCATATCAATAAAGCCGCCGCCTTGCGCGCTGTCATTCCAAACAAGAGCGCGTAATGATTTCCCATTACGTCCGGCATAAACCATTATTTCCCTTGAACCTCTAGCCTGTAGCTCATTTGAGCCTGCGTATTCCACTATGTGCATATCAAAGGTTGCAGGTGTTGGTACTTCTCCGGTATCGCTCCATGTCGCTCTCTCTGTGCCTGCAAGAAAATATCTATTTGC
>WQSQ01000012.1 GCA_009787775.1 Treponema sp. | reverse complement strand
AAGGCGCGGGGCCCGCGGTTAACGGCTCCGGAGAACCCTTCTTCGTTATTCATAATTACAAAACTGTCAACTTTTGTATCTCTTGAAGATTCCATGTATGTTTTATAAATGGAAGGCAGTTTTTCCTGAAGAAACAAAACCGCCTGAGCGTCCTCTCCGTATTTGGAAATTAAATCCGCTTTTCCTTTAAGAATCGCGTTACGCGAAGCGCGTTTAATCGAAACAGCCTCTTTATCGCCGCTTGCGATTATCCTCGCTTTTTCTTCCAGCGCCTGCGCTTCAAGGGTAAGCGCTGTCTGATTTTTCAATTTTTGAAGCTCAACCAGAATATTTTGCACCGCGGCTTCCCCTGAGTTCGCAGCCTGCGCTATTGACTGATCCGCCGTAAAGGTCGCTTCTTTTATCAATCCTTCCGACTCCCGGCGGTAAACTTCCAGTTCCTGTTTTGCCGCGATGATTGCCTCATCAGCCCTGTTTTTCGCGATTTCAATGCGGCGGCGCGAGTCGCTTTCCGCCTGCTCGGCAATTGCGCGTAACCGTGATTCTTCTATTTCTACCTGCTGTCTTTTTTCCGCGAGGGTTTTCTGCGCAAGGTTCGCGATATAATTTGACGTGTCCCATATTTTTTGAAGAGAAACGGAAACGACTTTCATTCCGAACGAGCGAAGATCAGCGTTGATGTCTGAAAACAATTCGGCGCGGAAATGAGCGCGCTCTCCTGTAGTATTGTCATCGGAATTGTCTTCCATGCCGATTGCCTGTAAAGGAGTCGCTTTATTTAACGCTCCGCGGAAGTTGCCGATAAGAGTCTGCTGCACCTGATCGTGGATTTGCTGACTGTCTTTTCCCATCAGCCGCTCAACCGCGCTGTAAAGCATTGCCTCATCGTCATCATCAATGCAAACGCAGGCTGTAGTGTCTGCGCCCACAGTGATTCCGTTAGCGCTGTTTACTCCCTCAACGCGGACGTTGATTGGAAACACATCCAAATCCAGAGAACCTACTGCCTGAAAATAGGGGATTACTGTCGTTCTGCCGCGGTTGACGGAAAATCCAAAAGTCTTGCCGTCTCGTTTTGTTTTACGTCCTGTAACTACCATAATGCGGTTTGGAAGCGCGACCCTGATAAGTGTTTTTAACAGCCCAATGAGAATGATGAATGTAAGTATTCCAAGTCCGCCGTATAATAAACCCTGCATATAAAACATAAATACTCCTTCATGCTATAAATTTTATTCTGATGGTTTTACCCAGTATACATCATTATCATAATCATCAATTATGATTTCTTTTCCTTTTGGATATTTAATGTCTTTATCTTTACTGCGGACATAAACTTCAATTTCTCTTCCGTACTGGCGTACAACCGCTTTGGAAATCTCTTCGCCTTCAAGAGGAAGGAGCAATACGCCTTTCTCCTGAAGCAGTTCATTTGTTTTTATTGAAGAGTCAAGATCACGGCGGATAAATCTCTTTAAAAGCCGCGCGATTATTATCATTGCGATTCCAACAGCGAATGCCCAGATAAGGCCCGATGTCCGCGAAAGCCCCGAAAATTGCGCGAAAAGACCCGTCGGCCCAAAACCGAGAGAAAAATAAACCGCGCTTCGCAGCAGGTTCATAAACCTTGTAATTATTTTTATACCCGGCTTTTCGCTTTTTGTTGTTTTATTAACCTTGTTGTCAAGAAGAGAACCGTCGCGCTCCGGTTGAAGTTCATGAACAAGAGTTGAACCCTTGCCGCCGCTTATAGAAGCATCTTCCGCGGATGTATCGCCTTCTGTGTTATCAGCGCCGCTTGAACTGTCATTCTCACCGGTATTATCCATAATCCCCAAAAAGTCGATGATCGTCACCCCGACGCCAAAGACAGTCAAAGCCAAAAAGAGAATGAATAAATCCGCCATAAGCCATGATAGCTTATGAATATGCGGCAGTCAATTAATTTAAATGTGCATGTAATTTAATATGCTTATAACAACATGGATATCAATGTGATGCCATATATGCACACTATCTATAGATGAAGAATAACAATTTAAGTGACAATCGAATATAGCATTTTTATACTGTACACCATGCAGTACCACATTTTTTTAATCTGCGTGCCATTTATGCTTACGGCGCGCGCCACATGTAGTTAATAACACCGTCATCGCTTAATTTCAACATTGGCTGGTATACTGTCTGCCAGTTTTTAAATGCTTTATCATATACTTCGCGATTTTTTACATCAGGGAAAAATGTTTTCTCTGTCTTTACAAGATTTCCTGCGGCCTCACAGATACCGGAATATATGCCGATACCTTTTCCTGCCATTATCGCGGCTCCGAGAGCGGTGGCTTCTTTTACCTCAGGAACATCAACAGGAATGCCAAGTACGTCACAGAGTATCTGCGGCCATAGTTTGCTTTTCGCGGCTCCTCCGGCAAACACGATTTTCTCAGGCCGTTTTCCGGTTGCCTCTTCTACAAGACGCAGATGGCCCAGAGTTACAAGACACGCGTTTTCCATTATCGCGCGGTAGAATACAGCTTTGTTAAATTTTTCTGGATCGAGACTAAAGTTTATAAAAGCGGGAGAAGCGTGTTTCCAGTTAATATAGTTCATTACATCGGAAAATGTGCAGATAATTCCGTTACTGCCGGCGGGAATTGAAAGAGCCATATCATCAAGGAGAGTATAAGGATCGATGTTCCTTTGTGCGGCAATACGTTTCTCTTCGGCGCAGAAAGCGTCCCTGAACCATCGCATAACAAGCCCTGGATTAAAAGCAAGCGCTTCATATTGCCATAAATCAGGCACCGCATGGCAATTGACACGCACGTCGCACTTTGGCGAACATTCAGGAGAGCCGCAATTATACTCGTACTGCCAGAAGCTGCCGCCGAAAATAACCGCTTCTCCTTCTTTTACAACGCCAACGCCGATTGTTCCAAGCTGGCAGTCTCCTCCTCCTGTAACAAGGGGAGTGCCTTCGCGTAATCCTGACTCCTGCGAGCCTTTTTTGGATACCTCTCCCGCGATAGTGCCGCATTCTTTTACTTCAGGAAATATATCGTCCTTAAGAGCGCATCTTCGCGCGATACTAATGTCCCAGTTACGCGACTTTAAGTCGATAAGTCCTGTTGTCGATCCATTGCTCGGTTCTACCGCGAGCACTCCAGAAAGACGGAAAATTATCCAGTCATTGATCATTGTCATGTTCGCAGTTTTTTCATAAGTTTCCGTTAATTTGTTTTTAACCCACAAAAGGCGCGGGAGAGCGCCAAGCGCGAAGGTCTGTCCCGTTTTTAAATATAGTTCCTTTTCAATAAGAGATACTTCACCCGGCGCGGATTTATAATTTGGATCAAGCATCTTAAGCTGGGTAACCTCGTCTTTTGCGCGTGCGTCTACATTGGCGCATGCCCATAATTCGTTGCCATATTTATCATATAGAACAATACCTTCTCTCATACATGTAGTTGATACTGCCGCTATTTTGTCCGCGCTGATACCCGTTTGTGAAAGAACTCCCTTTACGCATGAACAGACAAGTTGCCAGTTGGCGTTACAATCAAAATCCATGCTGCCCGGAAACCGCGGATCTTCTGAGTGTTTCCATTCTTTCTGCTTACAGCCAATCTGCTTTCCGTTAATATTAAAAATAACCGCTCTGATACTACCTGTTCCCGCGTCAATCGCCATTAAATATTTTGACACTATTTATAATTCCTTTCCGGTTTTTACCGCCGCGCTTATTCCCGCTTTATTTTTCTATTGTTCATTATATATATTCATTGTAGAATTATCAAATAATTATTATTCAGGGAGGATATATGGCTGATAAAGAAGAACCCAAAAAAGACGCGGAAAAAATCGAAAAAAATTATTACACTGATGTTCCGTTTAAAACAAACGGGAACTTTCATGTAAAGGGAGCTGCGAATCTTGACTGGGGAATGAAAAAACATCTGACAAATATTTTCAATCCGAAGAGCGGGAACACGGTAATGTTCGCCTTTGATCACGGATATTTCATGGGTTCCGTATCAGGACTGGAACGGCTTGATATACTTATCCCTCAATTAATTGATCATGTCGATGTGCTTATGGCGACAAGAGGCGCTCTGCGGACCTGTGTAAAACCCAATTTCAGGAAAGGCATTGCGCTTCGCGTGTCGGCGGGCTCATCAATGATAAACGATGATTTAAGCAATGAACTTATTTCCGTAGACGTTGAAGACGCAATCCGCATGAACGCCGATTGCATGGCGGTTCAGGTCTTTATCGGAGCGCCAGGCCAGCTTTCCAGCATAAACAATTTATCAAGGGTTATAAACGCCGGAGTCCGTTTCAGTATTCCTACGCTTGGCGTTATCGCTGTAGGTAAAAATATGGAAAGAACAAGCCAGTACTTTAAACTTGCAACGCGTATTGTGGCGGAGCTTGGCGCAAATATTATAAAGACTTATTACTGCGAACAATTTGACGAAATTGTCGCCGCATGTCCTGTACCTATTGTAGTTGCCGGCGGAAAAAAACTTTCAGAAAAGGAAGCTCTTGTAATGGCGTACAACTCAATGCAGGGCGGAGCCCGCGGCCTTGATATGGGAAGAAATATTTTCCAGAGTAAAAATCCTGTTGTAATGGCTGACTGTATCGGAAAAATTGTCCATAATAAATACACTGACAAGGAAGCATGGGAATATTACTGCGAAAAGACAAAACCAAAAAAATAAATGAAAGGTACAGTAAAAAAATGATGAATCTGAACCACAGAAAAGCGGCTTGCAGGCTTCGTCTTTTAAATGAAGACGGAAGAGCGGCTGGGAATCTTGAAGTTAAAATCAGCCAAAAGAATCACCAGTTTTTATTCGGCGTAGGCGGTTTTGAAGCTGTTGAACTTGCGGGCGGAATACTGGAAGGCGGATCAATAACCAATCAAAGAAAAGATTTTCTGAATGAGAAACTTGAAAAACTTTTTTCATTGAATAATTTCGCAACACTCCCTTTTTATCTGGGTCGTTATGAACCGGAAGAAGGAAAACCTGATGAAGCGCGGGTAAAAGCGGGAACACTCTGGTTTAATGAGCGTAACATTGCTACAAAAGGACATCCGCTGTGCTGGCATACGGTGTGCGCTCCGTGGCTTATGAATTATTCCAACGCGGAAATACTAAAGAAAGTTATCGAAAGGATTGAGCGTGACGTCAGCGCCTATGAGGGATTGATAAACATCTGGGATGTAATTAACGAAGTTGTTATCATGCCCGTCTTTGACAAGTACGACAATGCCATTACACGTATTTGCAGGGAATACGGACAGATTAGAATTGTAAGGGAAGTGTTTGAAGCCGCAAAGCGCGCAAATCCGAACGCGGTTCTTTTACTTAATGATTTTGATATGTCGAAAGATTATGAAATATTGATAGACAAATGTTTAAGCGCAGGCATTCCAATTGATGTAATTGGACTCCAGTCGCATCAGCATCAGGGTTACTGGAGAGCGGATAAAGTAAACGATGTTCTTGAACGTTTTTCCCGTTTTAAATTGCCTTTGCATTTTACAGAAAATACCATTATTTCAGGTGAATTAATGCCGCCTCATATTGTAGACCTTAATGACTGGCAGGTAACAGAATGGCCTACAACTTCCGAAGGAGAAGAACGCCAGGCGCGCGAAATTACTGAAATGTATGAACTGCTATTCGCTCATCCTCAGGTAGAAGCTATTACGACATGGTCAGGCGGCGATGACGCTTGGCTTCACGCGCCCGCGGGTCTCCTTCGCGTTGACAACAGCGAAAAGCCGTCATACAAGGCGTTAAGCGATAAAATAAAAAGCGAATGGAGTACCGACATTACAGTTAATACAGATAAAGACGGTTATGCCTCAATTGGAGGTTTTAAAGGCGGGTATGAAGTTACCGGTAACGGGAAATCAGCCGCTTTTCAGCTTGACGGTAAAAACGAAATAATTGAATTGGTAATAAAGTGAATAATTGACAATTAGGGGTAAGGAACTATTAGAATTCCTCACTCCTCATTGTTAACTTATCATTTAGACACTTTTCGGCGCAGACGGATTATTCGGGCCGAATCCTTTTATTAATACAAGCGGTTCCGCCGGGCTTGCGTTTGTAATTACAATTCCCTTTTTAGCGGCATCTTCCGAGACAAAGAACTCATCTGCGCTCTGCTGGCCGAAACGCAGCATTCCAGGCGCTTCGCAGACATGCGCACCAAATCTTCCATGCCCCTGAATAAAGATAACGCTATAGGAGGCTGACTCTTTTATTGTGACGCTCTTTCCTGGATTTACGGAGAGTTCCTTCGCGCTGAAATAACCGTCGTTGGCGTAGGAAATCCATTTCTCCTGACAGTCTTCATTTTTGACAATGGTAACGGGAGGGCGGCCAAAACGCTTTTTATAGTGTGGGTCTGTATTTTTCTCCCAGTCAAGCAGGCTGAAAATATAATCAATATCATCTTTCTTATCCGCGGGACATTCACCGTTTAAAAACCCGCGGGGGTATGTGACGCCGGATACTACGTTTTCATGAACTGAGTTTACATCTCCGTTCCAGTTAAGCTCGTATGTCATAACTGAACCAGGCGCGTGAATAACTCCGGCAGGGGAGTACCATCCCGAACCAAGTTCAATTCGCCACGCACGGGAAAGTTCCGTTATGCGCGTGTCTCCCTTGTTGTAATCACGAAGGCGCTGCTTTACCTCTTCGGGCGTTGTGTCCGGATCATAACCGAAGTATGTAGCGTTCATCTCTCCTGTGTGGCTCGCGAACTGGTGCGGGAAATAATAACATTCAGGCTTTCCGAGTTTACCTACTCTTGCCGCGGCTTCCATATCAAGATGAAGGTGGTGAAAAAGCGGCGTCTTAAGATCATAGAACTTTGAGAAGACAGGAAAACCGCCGTATTTATCCATTAACTCTTTTCCGATAATATCCGCTCCCAATACTTCAATTGCTTCTTTAAGACTGAACTTCTCTTCGCTGCTGTAATCTACCGCGATAAAACTCAAGCCCTCTGTAGGACCTGCAAGCGGTCCGTTCTGCGCGATGTTCGTGGAGGCCATCCAGCGTTCTTTTATTGAGCCCCGCTCAAGTCCGTATGCGAAGTAATCATCGGGATGAAGCCGAAGCCTTCTTCCTTCAACGCCGAATGGGCGAGGGATAAAGTTTGGGTTCAGGCGGAAAACACCTTCTCCTTTTTTTAATGTATTTTCGATTAAGCTTTTATCTGCCATAATTTCCTCCGGAAATGATATTTTTAATTTATTATAACACGGAAAATGATTATCGTGTAAATTTCACAGATATCCGGGAAATAGAATAACCGCCTAAGATAACTATGAACCGGTCGACAATATTCACAGGGATTCGGGATAAAATATTTACAGCCAAAGCGGGTATATTATTAATAATAAGGCCAAGTTTAAAAATATCGTCTATGCTGAAATAATCTGAATGTTTTTCAATAAACAATTGCGATAAATAATTTATGCCTCCCCCTAAAACGCTGATCACTACAATGCACAGGATATACAATAACATGAGCTTAGAGGCAAGAGCGGTGTAAGAGACGATTATTTTTTCTTTAGAGGCAAAACCGGGAATAACAATTATGCAAAAAGCAATACAAGGGAAACATTCTACATTAAATCTACGTTAAAAATATTTCTATCTCTGAAAGAAGCGCGTCATAAGTATCAACGCATTTTAAATCAGCACAGTCTTTTCGTATTTGCTGCGGAGCGCGGAACAGGCATCCTGCGTCCGATTCGCGGATCATGGCGAGATCGTTATAGGAATCGCCTGCTGTAAAAATACGCATATTCATTGATTTAAACGCTTTTATTGCTTCTTTCTTGCCGTTTTTCTGTCGCAGAGCGTAAGCTGTTACATTACCGTCATTATCAACAACAAGCGAATTGCAAAAAAGCGAAGGCCATAAAAGTTTTTCCATTAGCGGCTTTGCGAATTGTTCAAAAGTATCGGAAAGGATAACAAGCTGGGTTTTTTCGCGCAGGGTATTTATAAACTCAATCGCGCCGGGAAGCGGAACCATGCCGGATATTACACGCTGAATATCGGGAAGCTTTAAATTGTTTTTTTTTAAAATATCAAGGCGGAAGCGCATTAATTTATCGTAGTCGGGTTCATCTCTTGTTGTCCTGCGAAGTTCGCCGATACCTGCCGCTTCAGCGAATGTAATCCAGATTTCAGGAACGAGAACGCCTTCAAGGTCAAGACACACCATGTTCATGACGTTATAATAACATAAACATGAACATTTTGAAAATACGCAATCCTTTTAACGCGCCTGTTTACCATGAGGAGACTGTCACAAGCACTATGGATATTTCCCGCCGTCTTGCTTTAAACGGAGAGACAAGCGGAACAGTAATTACGGCCGATGTTCAGGAAGAAGGACGCGGCCGGATACGGAGCAGACTCTGGAGAATGGATAAAAACCAAAGCCTTGCGATTACAATCCTTTTGCGTTACGGGCAAATAGAGAACATTCCCCGCGCGCTTACATTGCGCACAGGACTTGCTGTATCTCTTGCAATCGAAGATTTTGTATCTTCTTTTAAAAATACTCAGATAAATACAGATGAACCATTTAGTGTTCTGGTTAAGTGGCCCAACGACATAATGATAAACTCAAAAAAAGCGGGAGGTATTCTCTGCGAAGCAGACAGCGGAAACGCTTATATCGGCATCGGTATAAATGTTTCGCAAAATGATTTTCCTGTGCATTTATCCGAAAAAGCGGAAAGCATTTCTCTCGCTTCAGGATTGAAGATAAACAGGCAGGATCATTTTATTTTATTGGAAAATATTTTATTAAGGCTTTATGATGAGCTTGCGTATGATAAATGCAATGAAACAGGTATCGTTAAAGAAAACTGGAAAACGCGCCTTGAGGAGCGTCTTTATAAAAAGGGAGAGCAGGTTATTTTTATGGATGGAGCCGCGGATTCAGGCAGGGAAATAAGAGGCCGTCTGGCTGGTATCACTGACGAAGGAGAGCTGTTAATAGTTCCTGAAGGTGATACTAAACCTTATGCTTTTATTACAGGAGAGCTTGCTTTCCGCTTAACCGAAGTACTTTAACGCGTTGCCAAACGATATATCGCGTGCGATTTTTTCAAGTTTATCCATGTCGCAGGGATACTCGCCGTTTTCCGCCCAGCGCCCGATTAGATTGCACATAATGCGGCGGAAATATTCATGGCGGGGGTAGGAGAGGAAACTGCGGCTGTCTGTCAGCATTCCCACAAACGCGGACAGCAGCCCCAGATTCGCAAGAATACGCATCTGCTCTTCCATTCCGTCTCTGTGATCGCAGAACCACCACGCTGAACCAAGCTGCATTTTTCCTGCGCATAGAGTGTCCTGAAACCCTCCGATTACTGTCGCTATGGGATAGTAATCTTTCGGGTTCAGCGAATATAAAATTGTTTTGGGAAGACCCGAAGAACATTCAGTGTTCATACGATCAAGAAGAAAGGCAAGATTCAGGCTTACACTCTGATCATTTACCGCGTCATAGCCTGTGTTAGGTCCAAGACGGTTAAAGTAATTTGTGTTAACATTGCGTATAGACGATAGATGAAGCTGCATTGCGATATTGTTCTTTGAGTAAATGGATGCCAGAGAAGAAAGTATTTTTGTTTTATAGGCGTCTGCATCCTTTGCTGCAATTTTTTCCCCTGATACGGCTTTCTTAAATGTTTCTTCTGTTTTGCTGTTATCTGAAACTTCAAAAGGCGGATAAACAAGTGCGTGATCAGAAGCGCGGCATCCCAGCGAGATAAAAAACTCAAGGCGCTTTTCAAGGGCGCAAAGAACATCTCCGGTTGTTTCTATCTTAATTCCGCTTGCTGCGGAAAGTTTATTAATATATTCGGCAAAATCCGCGGCATTCAAATCAAGAGCCTTGTCCGGTCTGAAAGAGGGAATCACTTTTGTTTTAATTTTGCCGATTGGAGCTGTTCCTTCTGAGATTGCTTTGTGATATTCAAGAGAATCTGCGGGATCGTCTGTTGTGCCTGCAGCGTAAATATTAAACTTTTCAAAAATACCTTTTATTGAAAGCTGCGGTGTCTTAAGAAGGGCATTCGCTTTTTCCCAAATGCTCTTTGCGTTCTTTTCTGTTAAAACCTCATGAATACCGAAATACCGTTTCAGTTCAAGATGCGTCCAGTGATAAAGCGGATTACCGATAAGGTTTTCTACAGTGCGCGCCCATGCGAGATATTTTTCATAATTGGGCGCGTTTCCTGTTATAAATTCTTCATCAATTCCCATAGCGCGCATCATGCGCCATTTGTAGTGATCCCCGGAAAGCCATGCGTCAGTGAGATCCGGTATGTTTTTATTTTCCGCGATTTCCGCCGGGGAAAGATGACAATGGTAGTCATATACAGGTTCATTTTCAACAGCTTTGTATAAACTGCGCGCGATTTGCGATTCCAGCAGAAAATCATCGCTCATAAAAGGTTTTGCCACGTTATAATCCTTTGATATAAAGCTTTATACATTCTATCACAACAGCTTTATGTTTTACAGAGGTGTTTTCATTATTTATCAGGCCGTTTTCTGCCGAAAATTTAATAATGCCTTCGCATATACCGTTCAGAGACTCACTATTTATGCTTTTTGGAGCTTTACTCTTCGCAATTGCAATGGTTTTCCTTTTTAGTTTTCTTTTTTCAGGCCCTAAACTCGGAGCGCATTATGATTTTCTTCAAAATTACAAATCGTCAAATGTATCGCGCGAAATATTAATTATTGACACTGAAGATTATATTGAAAGCGGCGATATTTTTACCGTTCTTGTCGCTCTTACGGAAATGGAAGCCGCGAATCTGATTCTGACAGGCAGGGTTTCTCCTTCATCTTCGCCCATTATTTTAACAGACGCGGAAGTACGAAGGCGTTTCATGGATGAATATTCTCTATTGGGCTCAAATATCCGTAATCTTTTTGAAGGTATCCGAAGAGGTTCGGTTCTTCCCGTACAGGCTCCTTTATTTGTAGAGCAGGTTGTTGAGCTGGCTGAGCAGGGAAGGGATCGTCTGATAACAACCTTGATTGACAGGGATGAAGACCTTCTTCGTTCTGTCGCAGTATTCGGTAATTACCTTCAGGTTGACGCAAGAGGGCAGGCCGATAGCGACGGAAAATTGAGGCGGATAAGACCTGTAGATCCAGATACCCTGGCGGAGCATCCTGTTTATAATTATTTAAAAAACCGTTATGCGGTTTCTCAAATTGAATCTTCTTCCCGCGGACAGATTTTATGGCTGCGAAGCCATGATTCAAAAGATATTGATATACCCCTGGACATAAACGGCAACATTCTCACTACAGGAAACGCTCTTTTCCGCCATGTTGACATTGATATTTTCCGCCGGTATACAGAAGCGGATAATGTGATGTACAGCATGTTATCGCAGGCAAATGAATTAAGGGTGTTTTCCCTTACGCCGCCTGACAGGATACCGCTGTTCCTTTATGATTATTCGCAGCAGCTTCTGGAAGATATGTTTGTTTTTCCTAACAATGAAAGCCGTTACGCGTGGATTGCATCCCGCGCGGATTATTTTGTAAGCCTTGATGAATATTTTTCAGGCGCGCCGGAAGAAGCTCTTGCCGGACAAATAGAAGAGCAAATCGCCGGCACAGATCCGGCAAATGAACAGATGCTTGAAAGTCTTATTACAAGAAAAAATGATCTCTTGCAAATGTTTTCCTCGATGCGTGAAATATACGCGCATTTATCATCTCTTCATTCTACGCTTAAAAAAGAACTTGTGTTTTCTTTTTGCATAATGGGCCCGTGGCCCAATGCTGAATATTCCGCACTTCTTGCGAATGTGCTCATAACAGGCAGTCACGTTGATCCGGTTTATGACAGGGATGTTATTATTTGGGCAATTCTTGCGGTATTCATCGTCTTATTGATAATATTTTTAATGCGGCCCTTTATTCTTTTACCGGCAGGTTTGATATTAAGTATTTTATCCGCTCTTGTTTTTTGCTTTTTATTTATTTCATTCTCATATTGGATTGATCCGTTAATAGTTCTATTTTCATCGTTGGCCGGAACATTAATTGTCTTTTTTTCAAAATGCGCGTATTTATATTACAGAGCCTCAAGTTTCCGTCTCGCCTACAGAACCTCCGTTTCAAGGGATACTCTCCGCGGACTTATAAAATCAGGCAGTCCGCGTTTAACTCAGGTGAGCGCTTCATTTGCCGCTGTTATCGCGGTTAAGGATATTTATTTATCCGGTAAAGAAGACAAGGAAAGGCCGCAGGAAACAGTCAGGAATAAAAGAACATTTTTCTCAACGGTTAAAAGAAATGTTTTTAACGCGGGAGCTTCAATCGCAGGTTATGAAGGAGATACGATTCTTGTTTGTTTCGGTTCTCCGCTTGATAAATTATATAACCCTGTAACCAAAGCGTGCAATTTTGTAAGCGAGTTAATGAAAAATGAAAAAATTTCATGGCACTTTGGAATGGACGCAGGCGATTGTTCTTTTTCATGGTCGCCTGAGAGCGGATTCACCGTCAGCGGAAGGCCCGCTGTACGCGCAAGACTGCTTGTCTCAAGGGCCGCGCATTTTAAAACAAAAGCGCTTGTGACAAATTCCGTACTAGAAAAAATCCATAAGAGCGGAAAAAGAGTCGGTTCCTTTAATGATGAAAGCGGCGCTATCTTTGAACTTCCGCAGTAGTTACAGCCGGTTCGCGGGCAATGTGACTATCTTTGTTATATCGCTGTTCTGGCTCATCCACATTCTTTCATTTGTTTCGATATTTGTAAGTTCCGCGGTTACATAATATGTTCTTACAGTTCTGTTTCTTTCTCTGTCAACAATCGTGTGAACGGAGCCTGTCATCATATAGTCCGCGCCTGTTTCCCTGCGCATCTTTGCCATTGTTTCTTCGCTTGCCCAATTTTGCTGATCCAGCCTCTCCAGCCGGATATCATCTCTTGTATCTCCTCCTGAGACAAAGTTCAGTCTGCCGCTGTTAAAGATTGCGTTTTCCATTCTTAAAGAGATAATCTCGGTATCAATCTGTTCGCTGCTTGCGTTCCTGAATCTGCCGACAATAACCATGGGTATTCTGCTGCCGCTTGCTCTTATTGCCTGATCAACGCGCGGACTTAAAAGGCAGTCATTGATAAGCGCGTCGCAGACTTTCCGCACATCAATATCATTCCAGTAACCGCTTAAATCCGGCTGGGATCCTGATTCCACCCTTTTAACATTGGTTGATCCGCATGCCGATAAAATGAATACTGTAACTAAAATTACAAATAATTTTTTCATATTAATTCTCCTATTTTAGATTTATTGATTGCAGAAGATTTATCTCCCCGCGGTTAACAGCGATGTTTCTATGAGCATCCTGATAAATCAAATTACGCCCCTGATGATAATTTACTATAACATTATAGATTCCAGGATCAAGGTTTATACCGCCAATATGAGCTTTATCCGGAAGGTAGCGCGACATCCTTATATCGGCGCTTTCCGAAACATCCATCGCTGTTCTTGCGGCAGCCGCTATAAGGAATCCTGCAAGTTCTCCTTGCTGCTTTACAGTTTCCATTGCGGTAATATCCGCGACAATGTATTTTATTAATGTGCGGATATATGTTTTTAATACAATGCTGGAATAACGGGCCTTAAAGGTTTCTTCAACTACAGCTCCTATATCTTCAAGCAGTTCCAGATTAAAACTGCCTTTTCCTTCTACCATTACCTCAATCCTTGTTATCAAACTCGCTCTTTTTGCCAATACAGGCAGTTTTAAAAATGCAATTTGCAATACCGGATGTTGAAAAGGAAGGTAATGTATAATATTCTGTTCTTCCTTTACAGGAGACAATCCTGTAAAACTAATAATGTTAAGCCTTGCTGTTTCCGCAGGAACATTACGCGTCTGTTCTACGGCTGCAGGGACAGGATTGTAATAAATATTTTTATTTGAGGCAAATGCTCTTTGAAGCTGCTCGAACTCTATCCGCGCAGAATCGGTATTTCCTTCAGCCTGATAAAACAGCGCTCCAAGATAACGGGCAAGCGCTGAGTTGGAGAAATTTACCGACAATGTTTTCGGTAAATCGCCAATGCCTGTCTCTTTATAAACCGCATCATTTAAACCGGCTCCGGTATTGGGATCGATATATTCATATTTCCGCGCAAGCATATCCAGCTTTCCGCTTGAATTGCTTAATTTTCTTATCTCCACAAGAGCGCCTTCCAAGCTGCCCCTATTATAATAATTCAACGCGTTAAAAACATTTAAATAGATATCCTCAAAATCTTCACCAGGATAATCCTTTGTATTATCGTTGATTATATAGGAAAAGAATCCCTGGGTTATGCTCTTTGTATAAGCTTCTTCTATTAAGCGTTCCGCGTTTTGAAGATCGGCGGAAGATACGGTATAATTTCCCGCGTAATATTCCAAAAGGCCTTTATCCAAAAAAAGCGATATCGCGTTATTCTCGCCGTATAACGTTTTTTTTCCGGATTGAGCGTTTATTATTAAATTAATTGCGGCAGTATAGTCAGACGAATAAACTGCAGAGTCGACGCTTAAAAACGCGCCTTGACTGGTTGCACAGGATAAAATTATCAATACAGGCAAAGACACTTTTATTAATATCCGAAAAAAAGCGGTTTTATATTTGTTTTTCAGAGATATTTTTTGATCTATCTTTCTTTTTATTAACATAAAAACATTTTATTCTCTATTGAATTTAATTATTTTGTCAAGGTAAGGATTATTTGGTATACTGTTACCGTGAATATAATTCTTTTTGAAGAACATGAACTGGGTCATATTCTTCCAAGAAAAGATGAAAGGACAGTTCATCTGCTGAAGGTTCTTCATAAAAAAGCGGGCGATACTTTTGACACCGGGATTATCGGCGGAATGCGCGGAACCGGTTGGATTAATAAAATCAATCTGGACGGATCAATTATGGTAACCGTTCAATGCAATGAACCATCTGTACCGCGTATGCGTTTGAGAATGGCTGTTTCCTTTGTCCGCCAGATCCAAATGCGCAGATTACTAAAAGACCTTTCAAATATCGGAGTTTCCTATATTGATTTTTTTGGGACTGATACAATGGAAAAAAGTTACCGCGATACAAAACTGCTTACAGACGGCGGAGCGTATAAAGCGCTTGTAGAAGGCGCTGTTCAGGCCCGCGATACTCAGCTTCCTGTCTTGTCTGTTTATGAGAGTCTTGATGTATGGCTAAATGAGTGTCCGTGGGAAAAAACTGACAATAAGCGTATACCTCTGCTGCTTGCGATGGATAATATACGCGCTGAAGGTTCTTTCTTTTATTTAACCCCGGCAAACCGGCCCGCTGTAATAACGATAGGCCCTGAAAGAGGCTGGTCCGACAGGGAGAGGAGTTTATTCGAAAAAGCCGGTTTTTTAAGGCTCTCAATGGGAGAGCGCGCTCTTCGCAGCGAAACAGCATGCGTTGCCGCCTGTGCGCTTGCAATGGAAAAAATTTGCGTTATATAAAGCTGACAGGAGTGTTTAATGAATCAGGATAAAGTTAAAGAAAAACTGCTTGCAATTGAAGACTCTCCTCTTGAGTTTTCGCTTTTTTTTTCCGGAAAGAAAAGTAAAAAGGTAAACGGTCTTTATAAACCCGCCGTAAGGGAAATTATTATTCACAACCGAAATTTTTCTTCTGATGATACAGGGCAGAATCTTTTACTCTATACGGCAATTCATGAATACGCGCATCATCTTCATGCATGCTCAAGAGGAGGGACTCTGTCTGTACGCGCGCATAACAGCGAGTTTTGGGCTATTTTTCACGATCTTTTGGAGAAAGCCGAAATAAAAGAAATATATAAAGATGTATTCGCTGTTTCTCCTGAACTTCTAAAACTCACAGAACTAATCCGGGATAAATATTTAAAAAATAACGGTGAGCTTGTAAAAGAAATGGGTAAACACTTATTAAAAGCCCATGATCTTTGTACAGGAATCGGTGTGCGCTTTGAAGATTATGTTGACAGAATGCTCCGTATCCCGAGAGCTGCTGCCAACACAGCGATGCGGATGTTTGAATATGACATTGCTCCGGAAGTAGGAGCTGATAACATGCGTTTCCTTGCAGGTATCAGGGATGGTGAAGAGAGGAATGCTGCCCAAAGCGCGTTAATAAAAGGCAAGAGTCCTGATACGGTAAAGATACAGGTACGCGGTAAAGAAAAAGTTGAAGACCCCGTCGTAATACTTAAAAAAGAAAAGGAAAGACTGGAAAGGACAATTTTAACATTAAATAAACGCCTTGAAGAAGTCAATAAAGAACTTGGATTAAAAGACTGGTTCTGATTTTATTTATACATCTTTTTGATAACTTGCGGTCAAAAATCTTAATTGAATTTTTTATTTGCATTCATTATCATGTAGGCTTACGGTTGTTTTAATAAATGAGAAAAGTATATATAGATTACAATGCCACGACTCCTCTTCGACCGGAAGTAAAGGCTGCGATTACAGAAGACCTTGACATTTTCGGAAACGCTTCGAGTATGCACGAATCGGGAAGACTTGCGCATGCAAGAGTAGAGCAGGCAAGAAGCGAAGTTGGCAAATTAATAGGAGCAGGAGAAGGAAAAATTATTTTCACTTCCGGCGGCTCTGAAGCAAACAATACAGTGTTTCAGACAATGCGCTGTCTTATGGAAGGATCGGGGAACAGGGACAGAGATGAATTTTTAATTACCGCGATTGAGCATCCATGTGTAATGAACTCAGCGTTACATCTTAAAAAATCGGGTTATAAGGTAACTATACTCCCTGTTGATGAATACGGAAAACTAAAAATTGGCGGGCTTGAAAACGCGTTAAATAAAAAAACTCTTTTTGTTTCGGTAATGGCGGCTAACAATGAGATTGGCACTGTACAGGATATTATGCAAATAACCGGAATGGTAAAAAAAGCAGGCGCTTTTATGCACATAGACGCAGTGCAGGCGGCGGGGAAAATCCCGATGAATGTACAGGAACTTAAAGCGGATTACCTTACTCTCTCCGCGCATAAGATTTACGGTCCCAAGGGAGTAGGCGCGTTATATGTAAAAAAAGGCTCGCCTTTATTTCCTCTGATACACGGCGGACATCAGGAAGACGGCTTTCGGGCGGGGACATACAATAATATAGGTATTTTTGGTTTTGGAAAGGCTTCGCAATTAGCTGCTTTAGAGGTTGAAAAATACGGGAGTGAAGTATCCGCTTTGCGTGACAGGCTGCGTCTGGGTTTACAAAAAAATATTCCAAATATAAAAATAAACGGCCATCCAAAAGATATACTTCCCAATACCCTTAATGTTTCATTTCCGGGCGCAGAAGGCGAATCAATTCTCCTTCACATGGATATGCAGGGGATTGAAGCCTCTACAGGTTCTGCATGCGCGTCCGGAAGTCTTGAACCTTCTCATGTCCTTATGGCAACCGGGCTTGGTCCTGAACTTGCGCATGGCTCAATTCGTTTCAGTCTTGGGTGGGGTATTACAGAAAGTGATATAGATTATATAATTGAAAAGCTGCCGCCTATTATTGCCAGGCTAAGGGCAATGTCAACATTGGCTTAATGCAGGGAGAAATATGTCAGATTGGTTATATTCGGATACTGTAAAGGAGCATTTTACAAATCCGCAGAATGTATTACTGGAAGATGAATCAATCTTCGCGCCTGACGCAAGAGGGCAGACAGGCAATATCAAATGCGGAGATCAGATGCTGATGCTTCTTAAAATTAAAGATGATGTGATTACCGATGTCCGCTGGAAAACTTACGGCTGCGCGAGCGCAATAGCTTCTACCAGCATGCTGTCCCAAACCATCAAGGGAATGAGGATCGAAGACGCTTATAAAATAAAGCCTGAAGATTTAGTTGAAAAACTGGGAGGGCTGCCGAGTTTCAAAATTCATTGTTCCGTTTTGGGCGATAAAGCGCTGAGAGCGGCAATTGACGACTATCTTGCAAAAACCGGCCGACCCGGTCTCTTAGTGGAAGAAACAGTTGTTATCTGCCATTGCCTTGGAATTACCGACAGGGATATTGAAACAGCCTTTCATAACGGAGCCAGAGACTGGGAGCAGCTTCAACAGGCGACAAAAATCGGAACAGTTTGCGGGTCCTGCCGTATAAAAGCCGAAGAACTCCTTCACGGTTTCGAACATATCTATGGTAACCAGTGACTAATGATAAAATCATTAGTCACTGGGCGCTTAATTAAGCAGTTCCGTTAAATCCGCCGGGTTGAGCGACAACGGAGAGCCGTTCGCGCGCTGAGTAAGAAGGCGTCCCTGCTGGATTGTTACTCCGGCATCCGGATGAATGGCTATGGTTGATCTTGCTTGCAATGCGAAATTTACATTAAAGCGGCCAAGGTAGTAATTGCTGCCTTCAGCAATAATGGCGTATAAATCATTTCCGGCTACCCAGAGCAGACTTCCCGCTCTCAGGTTATCATTACCCTGCCTTGTCATTTCCAGAGAGTTCTGATCAATTTCTACAAGGCGCACAGCTCCGGAACCTCTGGTTTCCCCCGCAATTGCAATTATTCTGCCGCTGATAAATGTTACCGTTCTTACATGAACTGTATCCAGAGATGATCTTAAAAGTTCAGCTCCTGTCGCGGGATTAAGACGGACGATTCTTCCCATCGCTGTCGGATCTGTTCTTTCAATTGTAATACCGTATACTCCAGCTATTGTTTCCTGTACAACTCTGATAAGCGGCTGGTTTTCAATTGCCGCCTGTTGATCCTGCGCTACCTCGGTGCGCATTTCCTGTGCGCTTTCGGCTCTTTCTTCGGCAAGTTCTTCGAGTACGACAGCAATTTCGCGTTGTTCTTCAACCTCTTCTTCTCTTTGTTCAGCTGCCTGTTCTCTCTGTTCTACTGCATCTTCCCTACTATCTAGCTCCTGTTGTGTCTGTCTCGCCTCTTCCTGCGTTATTACTCCCTGCTGCTGCTGTTCCTGTACTGCCTGCCTTTCCTGCTGTATCTGCTGTCTTTCCTGCTGTATCTCAGTTCTTTCCTGGGCGATTTGCGTTTCTTCCTGCCTTATCTGTTCGCGGATAATCTGCGCCTGCTGTTCTGCTTGTTCCGCTTCACGCTCCATAAGATCAATCATCGCCTGTCTTTGCGGAATTCCTTCATCCTCTTCTTTCCGTAATTCCTCAATAACTCTCTCATCGGATAATACCGCTGTATCAATTGAGCTTAAGCCTCCTCCTCGGCCCAGCGGAATTACTATTAAAGTTCTTCCCGGCCATTCGTCATACCGGATTGAAAGACCGACTCTTTCTCTTGTCAGGTGATCCATCACCGGCGTTTTATAACGGTTCTGAAAATAATTCCAGTTGCCGCGGTATACGGCGTTATAAATTGTTATAAATTCAGCTAACAGGAGAGCGTCGCTTGCGCTGTAATCGTAAGCCGATTGCAGATAACCCTGTATAATTACGCGCAAATTTCTTATGTGGTCTACAGCTACATCAACGCCCAGACCAAAGATATCGGCGTCTAGTTTTCCGTCTTCAGGTTCGGATACGCTGTGTATAAAATAATACCGGTTTATCGCGCCCGTATTATAAATGTATGAGTATGTTCTTCTTTCTTCCAGATTAATTGCGTTAAGAGCTGTCCCTCTTCCCATATCCGATATTTGCTGTCCCAGAATAACGCCAATCTGGCGAATTTCTTCCCTTGTGTCTACACGCGCGTGAGGACCCTCATAATTGATGAATTCGACAGTGGGAAGGGGGCTTAGTTCATCTTCGTTAACTTGTGCGTAACCTGATATGGCAAGCACAATTAATAAAACAATAGTAATTAATATTCTAGGCTTATTCACGGCATAACTCCTGATAATTGAATTTGTTCCAAAAGCTAAAGTTCTGGAATAAACTCAATTTATTATATTATACTCGAAAACAAAGAGCAATTAATTATTGACTTTATATGTATATTGTAATACAGTATGTATTATGATATTGAATTTAGATAAAAGCTTAAAAACAAACGAGGTAGTGACAACTGCCAGACTTCCTCAGGATACAAGGAACAAGCTTCTTATCCTGTCTAAAGCAAAAAACAGGACCATGTCTGAAATCATTATAGAATCGCTGGAATTGTATTATAAACGGGAAGAAAACGAATTGGATTCTTATACATTGGGTATTCCGTATTTTGGCAAATATGGTTCCGGTATAGGCGATCTTTCGACTGCATACAAGCAACGTTTAACAGAGAAGCTCCGTGTACGACAGAATTCTTATTGACGCAGGCCCTTTTATTTCATTATTTGACGCCGATGATAACCATCATGCGAATATTAAGAATTTCCTTAAAGTTAATAATTATCATTTTTTAAGTACTCTTGCGGTTTTTACAGAGGTTTTCCATATGCTGGATTTCAGTTATGAAGCTCAGCGTGATTTTTATGAATGGGCTATGTTCAAAGGAGTAATATTAAGCGATATAAACCAGCATGATCTGCCTCGTATTGTAAAATTAACTCAAAAATACCCAGATTTACCAATGGATTTTGCTGATGCGACTTTAATTGTAACCGCTGAAAAAACTGGTATCAGGAAAATTATCAGTTTAGACAAGGATTTCGATATTTACCGCTTGCCAGGCAGGGAAAAAATCCGCAATGTCTATTATCAGTGAAAGGTCTTTACCTAAGTGTAGCAAGTTCCCTTTCCGCCTGTCTTCTTGCAACCGAAGGCTGATGTCTTTCTGAAATCATTAGAAGTATTTTTATTCCTGTTTCGCTTAACGGGGGGCCTGAAAAACGGCATAGAGCGCCTGTTGCCGTAGCGATTGCTGTTAATACCTGATCATCTCTGATTGAGCTATTGATAATCGAGAAGAAAAATGCCTGAATAGCAATGCCTTTAGGATCTACCCCGATACAGCCGATAGCATTCGCGGCAGCGGCTTTTATTACCGGTTCTCTGTCGTTAGTAAAAATGTTTATAAGCCATGGGATTGTTTCATGTGATCCGATCATTCCAATAAGGTTCATAGCTTCTAATCTGATTTGTAACGGATGCTGTCCTGCGGAAATAGTTAATAAGAATGATGTCCATTCAGGTTCATTATCTCCAATTCTTCCAGTATTTATTCCAATACTTATTTGATTAAGTCGGGCTCTTGTTTCCTGTTCGGTAAGAGGGATATCAAATTTATTTATAATACGCGGACGGCCCATTCCGTAAGTACCTTCGGGAACCGGACCATATATATCATTTCTTTCGGGCAGGATACGGTCTTCAATTTTGTATGCGTAAAGAATCCAGTCTTTTCCTCCTGAATACAGTACTCCGTCATTTCCAAAAGCAGGAATTGCGGCTGTGTTCTGCAGGCTCATAAACCATAACCTTCTTCCGTCATGAATAAAACCTGTTGCGCCGTTTTTACTCATGATATAAATTCCTCTTTCATCAAAAATCATCTCTGCATCTGATTCTATGCTGACCCTGTTGTTCATCAATTCACGTATATGGGTATCGCCTGTCCAAATTACTCTTTTTTCATCAAGTGAAATAAGAGCCACCCTTCCGTCACTCATGGTTACCGCGATATTGTTTCCCATACATGCGGCAGCCAGCGGAGCAGAAGGAAGTCTTGGCAGTACTGCCGAATGAACATCAATTTTCTCAGATAAAAACCAATCTTCGTCATAACCAAGTATTTCCATTGAGCCGTCTGTGTATATTACGATTATTTTTTGCTTTAATGTTCCTGCAGTTGTGTTTCCACTGTCAGCAGATTCCATGGATAATAAAACAGCGGGAGTGTTGTTCAGCTTCCATACATTGGCGTTGCCGAAATGATCAAGGCGGAAAACCTCGTTATTATCCAAAGCATAAATTATACCTCCTTCGCGATCCAGTTTTGGCGCGACGGAAAATTGCGATTCTGCCGATTTTGTCCATAAAAGATTTCCCGATGCAGTGTAACAGTATATTTTTCCGTTTACCGGAACAAACAGCCTTGAATCCCAGCCTGTTATTACTTTTGCTGATAAAGGGCCTCCCAGACTGCGCCGCCACAATTCGCGGCCAGCGCGGTTAATTGCAAATAATGTTCCGTTTGTTCTCGCAAAATAAGATGTGCCTTCCCGTGAGCGCGTAATATAAGGGCTTATTCTGCCGCCTGAAAAAAAACTCCACATGGGAGTGCCGGATGTAGAGTATGCTCTTATATTTCCTCCGTCAAGCGCAACTACCGCAGACTGTGCCTGATAGGACGGCAGCGATAACACTTCTCCGCCCAGTGCCTGCCGCCAGTAAGGTTCAAGCGAGAGCTGCTCCTGGCTGTTTTGGGAAAAAACAGGAATTGCAGCGAAGAGCAGAAAAACACATTTTAATTGTATAAATCTCATTATGATTATTATATAACATTTTTCGCGTTAATTTATGATATGATGTTCTATGTCTGCCGGGGATGTTATAAAAATACGGTTTGAAAGTATCGCAAAAAGCGGAGACGCTGTAGGCCGCTTTGACGGGAAGACTGTTTTTACCGAAGGCGGAGCGCCGGATGAAATTGCCATTTGCCGTATTACAGAAGATAAGAAAACATGGCTAAGGGCGGAATTACTGGAAATTATTGAGTCGTCTCCTGTGCGGACAGAGCCTTCCTGCGCATTTTACGGCAAATGCGGTGGCTGCAATCTCCAGCATATCAATTATAACGCTCAGCTTGATGTAAAAATATCTATTTTAAGAGAATCATTTTTTCGAACAGGCGCAGCTGATAAATCATGTTCAATCAGACTTCCTGATCTGAAGATTTTTCCTTCTCCGCCATGGGAATACCGGAACAGAATGCAGTTTCATTGTTTAAGGCAAAAAACAAAAGGTTTTAAATATTTATTTGGTCTGAAAGGAAAAAAAAGCAATGAAGTAGTTATCATTAATGACTGTCAAATTGCAGTGCCGGATATAAGAAAAGCGCTTAATTCCAATTCATTCTCAATACCTCCTGAAAAAGATCGATTTACAGTTTTTACCAAAGACGGAATTTACCTTAACGAAGGCGGAGCTGAAAGGGGGAAAATTAGAATCCTTGATAAGGAAATAATTATTGATTCCGGAGTTTTTTTTCAAAGCAATTGTATAATGCTGGAAAAATTTGTTCAGGAATTACGTGAAATTGCCATTGACGCCGATCGAAGTCTTCCAATGGCAGACTTATACTGCGGAGTTGGAACATTCGCCTTTTTTCTTGCGGATTTATTTCCTTCCGTAATTCTTGCTGAAGAAAATAAAATCGCAGTTAGTATCGCCAGAGAAAATTTAAGAAATTATAAGACCGAATTTTTCGCTCTTCGCGATACGGAATGGCAGCGTGTTTTATTGCATAAAAAAGCATCTTATGGATTTGCGGTAATTGATCCGCCAAGAGCGGGGCTTTCTTCCGGCGCGGCAGCGGCGCTTTCAAAAAACGGCCCTGATGTTCTTGCCTATGTTTCCTGCGATGCCGCTTCTCTTGCCCGCGATTCCAAAATATTAATAAACTGCAATTATAAATTGATTAAGTTGTTGTTTTTTGATTTCTATCCCCAGACTGCACATATTGAGAGTTTAGCGTTATTTAAAAAATAAATTGTTCGTGAAGCTATTGTTCGCAGACGTATATATATTAATTTTAATACTGACATGTTATAATTTTTTAATGAACGAAATACATATTAAATTTCCAAACGGTAAATCAATAGGATGCACCTACGGCACAAGAGCTTCGTCTGTTATTGAGAACTTTGGAATTAATGTTGATTCTATTGCAGCAATCAAGGTAAATAATGAAATACGACCTACAGGGACATCTTTATTAATGAACGCTTCGGTTGAGCCTGTTCTTGTTGATTCGCCGGAAGGGGTCATGATTTACAGACGTACGCTTTCATTTGTTCTGGCCATTGCAGCGCAAAATATTTTCCAGGATGACGGCGTTTACGTGGGACATTCACTGGGCAACAGCTATTATTATACATTAAGTTCCGGCGACATACCTAAGGGCAGCGAAGTTAAAAAACTTGAAGAAGCAATGAAAAGTCTTGTTAATGAAAATTTACCGATAACATTTAAATACCTTTCATATGAAGAAGCCGTAGAGTTGTTTAGATCGCATAACCAGAAGGATACAGCCCTTTTATTAGAGCAGAGAAGCTCTCCGCGCATCAAGGTGAATGAATGTAAAGGTTATATGGATATTTATATTCAGCCGCTCCTTGATCGTACAGGGCTTCTTTCATCCTTTGAGTTGATGCCTTACGGAGACGGTTTTCTTCTTCGTTTTCCGGCAATTGGAAGGGGAAAAACAATAGAGCCGTTTGCTGACGAGCCGCAGCTTTTCAGTGTTTACAGCGATTATAAGAATTGGGGAAAAAATGTCGGAGTTCGCGTTGTAGGAGAGTTGAACTCAAGGATAGCCTTAAGAACAGTTTTAGATTATATAAGAATAGCTGAAACCCATCAGTCACGGAAAATGTCTGACATCGCAAACCGGATTTATAAAAGAATAGATAACCTCAAACTGGTGCTCATCGCAGGCCCTTCCAGTTCTGGAAAAACCACAAGCGCAAAGAGGCTGGAAATTGAACTAATGGTTTTGGGGCTAAAACCAATCGCCGTAAGCCTTGATGATTATTACAGGGGAACAGCAGAAACTCCCAGAGATGAAAATGGAGAGCCCGATTATGAATGTATTGAAGCATTAGATGTCCCATACCTTAATGAACAATTACAGTCTCTTTACCGCGGAGAAGAAATATCGCTTCCAGTCTATGACTTTAAAACAGGAAGCAGGAAAAAAGACGGCGGCAGAAAGATCAGATTGCAAAGGGGTAATATTCTGATACTTGAGGGTATACACGGCCTTAATGACGCACTTACGTACAGTATCGATCGCAGTACAAAATTTAAAGTTTACATTTCCGCGCTGACACAGCTTAACCTGGATGATCACAATAGAATCCCCACAAGCGACAACAGACTGCTGCGGCGTATGGTACGCGATTCCCAGTTCAGGGGAATTGAAGCTGCCGGTACCTTGAAAATGTGGCCTAAAGTTCAGGCAGGAGAGCGAAAGCATATCTTCCCGTTCCAAAACTCTTCTGATGCTGCTTTTAACTCCGCCCTTGATTACGAGCTGTCAGTCCTTAAATATTACGCAGATCCTTTGCTACGCGCTGTTAAACCCGGCAGAACCGAGTATGCCGAAGCTGTAAGGCTTTTGTCTTTCATTGAAAATTTCGCACCCATTCCGCCGCAATATGTTCCTGGAACAAGCATCCTGCGCGAGTTCATCGGCGGCAGCGAGTTCAAATACTAAGAGGATATGTTTCTATATTCCAAGCGCTAATATTATTTTTGATTTAAAATCTTTTTCGCTTGTTTTGTTTTTAAGGTAATCTGTAATAATCTGCCGTACAACAGGAGGGAAGGAGTTCCAGTAACGCTCAGGCCACGCACCCATTTCATTCCGAAGACTGTTATCGACTGATTCACTCATTTCGCTGTTAGAAAAAGAGATGAATTGTTCAATCATGGATAAAAGAACATCGGGAGGCATCGCGGCGGCGCTCTTATCAGACGCTCCTTTTCCAGATACATTCGGGAGCCATTCCAGGCAAAGTTCATTTATTTGCTTGTCGTTTAATTCAGGCGCGTGTTCCCTCAGTATCCTGATTGCCATTTCCTGAACGGAATTTCTTATGCCATCAATACTGGCGCTGATTCCTGAATCTATCCTCTCAGTTATCTCTTTTGCCATTTTTTGCGGATTAGGCATGCCGCCAATTACATTGAATACAGTTAAATCCCGCTTGCGTCTTGTTACCGCCTCAACTAACACATCAACGGCGGCTTCATCACTTCTGTTGAGAATATAATCTAGCGCTTGTAATAGTTCCGGATCTGTCATTGGCAGACATCACGCTAAAAGTACGGATTAAACTTTCTTTGTTATATGATCGCTTTTCAGACACCGTGTACAAATTTTTAATTTTCTTGTTGTGCCGCCGACTTCGGTCTTAATATTTACCAGATTGGGTTTCCATGTTCTGCGGGTATGGTTTTTAGCATGGCTGACTTTATTACCGGTGATCGTATGTTTTCCGCAAATATCACATGTTCGTGACATATTTTTTCCTTCCTTGAGCAGAGCTATGTTTTCCCTTTATTTGTATCAAAAGATCGAATAAGTGTAAAGCCCTAATTCCCGGCTCTTATCACATTAAACCACGCGTCATTATAAAGCTCGAGTGAATCTCCTATATCCATTGTTAGTTCGGTTCTTTGCAGTTCATTTTCGGAATAAAGGGAAATCCCTTCCTTTAGCCGTCTGGCGGGTATATTTACAGTTGCCGGAAGACCGAATTCATCGGTAAATTCAGCGAAAATATCAGGTCTGTGGATGAAGTTGATGAATTTATGAGCAAGGTCAATGTTTCTGGCGTTTTTTAATATGGCCATAGTATCAATATATGACGGGCCGCCTTCATCAGGAATAAAGACAACGGTATTTGACATTAATTGTTCATTATCTGCAATTTCTTCATAAACTACTTCAGGATAACCGTGGACAACCCAAAAATCTTCATTGGCATATCCCTTGCCGAAGGTTTCGGCGTCAAATTTAACTAAATTAGGTTTCCATAAATTATTAACAATGTCCCTGGCTTCTGTAATTTGAGCCAGGTTTATACTGTTCACCGAGTAACCAAGGTAAACAAGAGCGTCTCCCATTACTTCGCGAAGATCATCAAGCATTGTCATGCGGCCGCGGAGGTCTTCCCTCGCAAAAATTGACCAGCTTTCCTTATAATCGGGTACTCTTGCGGTATTAACAATAATAGCCGCCGCGCCGTAAAAATACGGAACCGAATATTCCATATGAGGGTCATATGTTGTTTTGGAAAGCACTTCAGGGTCGATGTTTTTTAAGTTGTCGATTTTTGATTTATCGATCCTTTCCAGCATATCTTCGCGGATCATGATGGGAATATAATATCCCGACGGAAAAACAACGTCATAGCTGCCGCGGCTGCTTCGTGTCGATCTTAGTTTTGCAAACATTTCTTCATTAGATGCAAACTCGTCGTAAACAACCCTGACATTGAACTCCTCTTCAAACTTATCAATCACGGAATCAGGTATATAATATGTCCAGTTGTAAATATAAAGCCGTTCTCTTGAATCACAGGAAATGACGGGCATTAACAGCACCGCAAGAACGGCGAGATAGATGATATTTCTCTTTATCATCATGAACCCCCTCCCCGCTGACAGCTTCTTTTCACCGCAAGAAGCTGTCATTAATATTTTTTAATATTTTCCGGGCTGCGTAATTTTATTCACTGCCGACCCTGATGGAGTTAAACCACGCATTGTTATAAAGATCAAGAGCCTCGCCTATATCTCTCTTCAATTCAACTTTTTCAAGGTCCTCTGCTGTATACCATGCTCTGCCTTCACCCATATAACCTCGGGTATACCTGCGTGCCGGTACGTTGGCAGTAGCCGGAAAACCGAACGCGTCGGCAAATTCGGCGTATATTTCCGGATTGTGAATAAAGTTTATAAACTTGTGCGCAAGTTCAATGTTCTTTGAGTCTTTTAAAATTACCATACTGTCAATATAAGCAGGGCCGCCTTCTTCCGGAATAAAGAAAACAGTATTTGCCATCATCCTTGGGTCTTCGGCAATTTCCTCAAAGACTACTTCGGGATAACCCTGTACTACCCAGAAATCCCCGGCGGCATAACCTTTACCGAAAGATTCAGCGTCAAACTTCACCAGATTGGGCTTCCATCGCTGATTGATAAGATCCCGCGCTTCCGATACCTGCCCTCTATCTTTTGTGTTTACCGAATAACCGAGATAGGCAAGAGCGTCCCCCATTACCTCGCGCATATCGTCTAACATTGTCATGCGGCCGCTTAGGTCTTCCCTTGCAAAAATAGACCAGCTTCTTTCATAATTTGGAACCCTTGCTGTATTTACGACTATACCCGCAGCTCCAAAATAATACGGAACCGAATAATCCATGTTGGAATCATAATCCGTAAAATTAAGAACAACAGGGTCAACATTCACAAGATTGGGAATTAATGACTTGTCTATTTTTTCCAGCATATCTTCCTTGATCATAATTGACACATAATCCGCCGACGGGAAAACAATATCATACCCTGTTCCCCCTGACTTAAGTTTTGCGTACATGTCTTCGTTGGACGGAAACTCGTCATATATAACCCTGACATTGAACTCTTTCTCGAATTTTTCGATAACAGAATCCGGCGTGTAGTATGTCCAGTTGTAAATGTACAGGCGCTCTCTTCTGTCGCAGCCGACCGTTACAAACAGGGCAATAGACAGCCCTAATATTGCAAGCCTCTTTAAATGCCGTTTTACACACAGCTTTGCTTGCATTTTTTTCGAAGCTGTGTCAAACATGGGTATTTCTTCCATCTCTTCCTCCTGATAGAAAATAATTTTATTTATGTAAATCATAAATAACTTATTTTGCCGCGATGTACTTCAGGAACTTCCGCAATAATATGCACAGAACAACAGTTCCCAGAATCATTACGACCGACAGTGCGCTGATAAGAGGCGTTATTCCGCCTTTGCGCGTAATTGCCGAGTATATAAAAACAGGCAGGGTAGAAGAACCCGGACCTGATACGAAAAATGTTATAACAAAATCTTCAAGCGACAATGTAATTGCCGTAAGAAATCCGGATATAATTCCTGGCATGCAGATTGGGAGCGTTACTTTTAAAAGTGTTTCTCTTTCAGTCGCGCCAAGATCGGCTGCAGCTTCAATTATTGAAAAATCAAATTCTTCAAGACGCGCCATTACCATTAAAAACACAAAAGGAATATTAAATGTTGTATGCGCTATGTAAATTGTAAAAAGTCCCAGCTGTATTCCTATACCGGCGAAAAAGATGGCAAGCGAAACGCCGATTATAATCTCCGGAAGAATCATCGGCAGAAATGAGATGGTTTGCACATAGCTGCGTGTTTTAAATTTATACCAGCTTACTCCGATTGCGCCGATTGTCCCGATAACTGTCGCAGTGACCGCGGATGTTACCGCTATAACAAGGCTGTTTCTTACCGCTGTCCATAATCCGCGCTCGCTTAATAATCGTTCATACCACCTTAGCGAAAAACCTGTCCAGCTCATGCTGGTGGAGCCGTTGAAAGAATAAATGACAAGAACTATAAGAGGCAGAAAGAGAAATATAAGCGCAAAGATAAGAACAGTCTGCGACAATGAAAAATGCTGTTTATACGCGCGTCTTGCGTGTCTTGCAGCCTCACCCTGGCTTTTTACAGGTTTAAGGGAGGTAATTATTTTTGTAACAAAATTCTGCGCCATATACTATATCCCCTCTGCGTCAGTTTTACGCGCTTTTGCTTCTTTTGTTCTGGAAGTGTCTTTCTTCTGTAAATACATCATCCAAAGAACGCCTACAGTGGTAATAAGCGTAAGCATCATGGAAATCGCAGCGGCGCGCGGCCAGTTGCGCGACTTTAACAGCTGATCGGCGATTATATTTCCAAGCATATAGGAATCCATGCCGCCGACAAGAAGCGGTACTGCGTACGCGCCGAAAATGGGAATGAATGTGAATAACACTGCTGTGAAAATGCCGCCGCGGATATTGGGGATCAGAATCTTTACCATTGACAAAAACTTGTTCGCGCCGAGATCTCGCGACGCTTCCAGAAGGGAAAAATCAAATTTATCTATAGTGGAATATAAAGGAAGTATCGCATACGGAAGATACATGTAAACCAAAACAAGGATTACTGCTTTTTGATTATACATGAACGGAATGTAGTCATTAATTATACCGAGATTAAGGAGCATTTGGTTTAAAAAGCCGTTGTTCCCCAGGATATTAATCCACGCGAAAACCCTTATCAGAAAGTTGGTCCAGAAGGGAATAATGATAAGAAGCAAAAGCAATGTCTGATGTTTGCTTCTTGCCATCGCGTAACCGCAAGGAAGGGCGATTAGTATGGTAATTACTGTCGCTATAAAAGAAGTTGCCAGTGTGCGTCCTGTTATACGCAAGAATACAGGGTCTGCAAGGTAACGGTATGCGTCAAGAGAGAATTCCTGAACTACGCCGCCGTGCAGTCCTTTTTTGAGGAAACTGAAAACAACAACAATGGCAATCGGAGCAAGGAAGAAAAGAGTGAACCATACTGCCATAGGAAACGAATAGAGAGGGCCGAGATTTCTGCGAAGCGGCACAGTCTGCGGCCGTAACAAAGGAACTGCTGCTTCTGTTTCAGCGGCTCGGCTGCGGCTCACGATTTAACCTCGACTATATAACCGTCAAGAGCGCTCCATGAAAGGTAAACAGAATCCTTCCAGCGAATATCAGGTCCTTCATCGGAATAATTCGCGTGCTGTTTAATAACACGGATAATTGTTTTATCTGTCTGTACATAAAACTTTGTCTGGAACCCAGAATAAATCGGTTCGTCAACCATCCCTTTAATCAGATTAATATCATCGCGCTTTGTCGCAGGCTTTTCCTTTGTTATAACGATTTTTTCGGGTCTGACTGTAAAGCTGACCTTTTGTCCGGGATGAATTTCATCAACATCTGTTACCTTAATCTTCCCAAGTTCGAGGATTTCAACTTCGGCCATGTATTCTGTTACATTATCAAAATCCTGAAGCTTAACTCTTTCTACATTTGTTATAATGCCGTCGAAAAGATTCGTCTCTCCTATAAATTTAGCGACAAAGTTAGTCGCAGGGCTTTCGTAGATTTCGTGGGGAGTGTCTATCTGCAAGACTTCTCCTTGATTCATAATGGCGATTCGATCCGAGACAGAAAGCGCTTCCTGCTGATCGTGGGTTACATAAATAAAAGTGATGCCGATTTCATCATGGATACGGTCAAGTTCTATCAACATATGCTGGCGCAGTTTCGCATCCAGAGCGGAAAGAGGCTCGTCAAGCAAAAGAACGCGAGGCTCGTTTATAAGTGCCCGGGCGATAGCAACACGCTGTTTCATGCCGCCTGAAAGCTGGCTGGGCTTTTTATCGGCATGCCCCTCAAGGCTTACAAGATGTAAATATTGTTCCACCTTGCTCTTTACCTGCGAAGCGGATTCGCGTTTCAGCCTGGGAGAGAAGGCTACGTTCTCAAATACCGAAAGATGGGGAAACAGCGCGTAGTTTTGAAATACCGTATTTGTCGGACGCTTGTTCGGGGGAAGGAGAAGCACGTTGTCTCCTTCAAGAGTGAGCGTTCCCGAATCAGGATGTTCAAAACCGGCTATTATACGCAGTAAAGTAGTCTTCCCGCATCCGGACGGCCCCAGCAGGGAGAAAAACTCTCCCTTTTTAATTTCCATGCTCACATTTTTGAGCACCTCGAAATCACCAAACGATTTACCAATCCCGTTGATGACAACATTGCTTCCTATCAATGTGTTTCTTCCAGCCTCCCTTCAGGAGTGTTGCGCCGGGCTTTACGGCACGGCATCATCCTATGCCGTCCATTTAATCCATAGTGAACAATGGAGCTTTTTATCCTTTATGTCAATAGATAAAATCCGAAAATCTTCACGTTAAACACAGTATAAATTCAACATGAACTCATGAAGATACCTGTTTACTGACAGATTTGTGATGAGTAATTGTGCTTATTTACAGCACCAGAGCGGTGATTAATTTTTATATGGCGGGCGGCTTGCAAAACTCGGTTAGCTTTGTAAAACCGAGCATTTTCCAAAAAAAGAAGTTTTAGAAAATCCTCAACTTAATGTATTAATTCAGGCCGAAAAGCGAATAATCATATTTTACAGGATCTTCAGGGCAGTATTGGCGTAATTTTTCTGTAAGCTCAATTACCGCCTTTTTATCATTGGATTTACGCTTTAAAAGCCCGATGTTTCTCGCGTTTCCCGCGACATGGACATCAAGCGGGATAAAGAGAGCCGCTGGCTTTATGTTTTTCCAGAGGCCCAGATCAACCGGCCCTTTGCGTACAAGCCATCGCAGCGTAAGGTTGAGTTTTTTACATGCTGAGCCGTTAACGCTGTCACCGCCGGGATTGGAAACATGCCTTGAATAACCCTTGTTTGCGCCTGCCATCTCTTCCCGAAAGAGAGCAAACGCTTTCCAGACGTCCGCGGCGGATAAAAAAAGCTTTTCCATGCCGCCGTATTTCACGTAACAGTGTTTAAACCCCAGACAGTAATATTTCAGGTCATCTTCAAAAAATGTGCGGTGAATATTTTTGTTTTTTAGGTCTTTAAAACCGCCTGACATAACATAGTCATAAGGGCTTTGCCCCATAAGCGTAAACATTTTTTCTGCGGAGCGGAGAATTAAATCGCGTCTTCCCCATGCTATTGCCGCAGATAAAAAAGCAGCTATTTCAATATCCTCGCGCTTTTTGTAACGATGCGGAAACTGCACGGGATCGAGAGCGATAAACTGCGGTGTGCAGATTTTCCCGTACCAGTAGTCAAGTTTCTGGGCTATTGAATTGGTATTCATACTATTCCTTTGCATCTCTGCGGGATCGGATTAAACCCTCATTCATAAAACATCTAGCTCTTAATCCCCATACCTTATATAATATTACAATGCTGCCAATATTAATTAAATACATTCTTGCAGAAAAACCGCAGTCGCAGGAAGTAACAATCAGCGGATGGGTTAGAACAAAGAGGGACATGAAAAACCTCATCTTTGTTGAAGTAAACGACGGTTCGTGCTTTGCGGGAATTCAATGTACTTTTGATAAGGCTGTTTTACCTGATGCGGTGATTCAATCGTCTCTTGATTCTCTTACTACCGGCGCGTCTGTTAAGATACGCGGAAAACTTGTTTCTTCTCCCGCTTCTGGGCAGAATGTGGAAATTGCCGCATCTTCGCTTGTTATTCTGGGTGAGGCTCCCGCTGAAAATGTGAGCGGGGACAAGGCAGAGCTCTCTATACAGGCTTATCCGCTTCAGAAAAAGAGACATTCGCTGGAATTTCTCCGTGAGATTGCGCATCTTCGTCCCCGTACGAACACATTCGGAGCGGTTGCGCGGCTTCGAAGCAAAATGGCGTTTGCCATTCACCGCTATTTTTATGAAAGGGATTTCCACCTCCTTCATACGCCGATTATCACAGCGGGAGACTGCGAAGGCGCGGGAGCGATGTTTCAGGTAACAACACTGGATTTGGCATGCGCCGCGAAGGATATTGCATGCAAGGAAGCTGATTATTCAAAAGATTTCTTTGGAAAAAAAACCTATCTTACTGTTTCCGGCCAGCTTGAAGCGGAAACGTATGCAACAGCAATTTCGCGGGTTTATACATTCGGCCCTACTTTCAGGGCTGAAAATTCCAATACTGTACGCCACCTTGCCGAATTCTGGATGGTAGAGCCGGAGATGGCATTCGCGCAGCTTGAAGATGATATGTCGCTTGCAGAAGATTTTCTTAAACATGTTATTAATTTCGCACTGGATGAATGCGCCGATGAACTTCAGTTCTTTGATGCTCATGTAGAAAAGGGGATAATAGAAAACCTGCGGCAAGTGGCGTGCGCCAGGTTTACGCATATAACATACACAGACGCTGTTAAGGAGCTGGAAAAAGCTGCCGGCACAAATAAAAATCTTTTTGAGTTCCAGCCGAAATGGGGATGCGATCTTCAGAGCGAACATGAAAAGTTTCTTACAGAGAAAGTTGCGTCGGGCCCTGTAATTGTCACCGATTACCCGAAAGAAATAAAAGCCTTTTATATGAAACTGAATGATGATGAAAAGACCGTACGTGCCATGGATGTTCTTGTTCCCAGATTGGGTGAAATCATCGGCGGTTCGCAGCGCGAAGATAATTTGAAAAAACTTACCGAACGAATGTCGGCATTGAATTTAGACCCGAAAGATTATTACTGGTATCTGGATCTTCGGCGTTACGGGACAGTGCCTCATGCAGGCTTCGGGCTCGGGTTTGAAAGGCTTTTACAGTATGTTTCCGGCATGGCTAATATAAGAGATGTAATTCCGTTCCCGAGAGCTGTAGGACAGGCGGAGTTCTAGAGGACAGGAGCTCATAAAACAGAGAGCGGTGAAATGATTCAAAACATGAGCAGAAAAATAATCTTGCTTCTTCTTGCCATAACTTTACCAGCGTGTCTCTTTGCGCAAATATTCAGTACGCCTCAGGAACTTATTCCGTATCTTGAGGATGCTCCTGAAATAATATCAAGGGCGGCTGTTTTAATTGATGCCGAAACGGGGACGCTGCTTTATTCAAAAAACCCCGATGTGCTGATTCCTCCCGCTTCCCTTACCAAACTTATGACTATGCGTCTTTTAATGAAAGCAATTGATGAAGGAAAGATTTTTTACGATGATCTTGTTGAAATAACAGTCGAAAGCTGGGCGCAAAGCCAGCCGCGCAATTCCAGTTTAATGTTCCTTGAACCGGGGCAGATAGTTACTGTGCGTGAAATTATGCTGGGAATGTCAATTCCGTCCGGCAATGATGCCGCTGTTGCCGCGGCGCTGCACCTTGCGCCGACCATGGCGGATTTTGTGGAAATGATGATGGCTGAAGCGCGCCGAATGGGGATGTACACAACGCGCTTTACAGAATCGTCCGGGATTTCATCACGCAACAGAACAACAGCCGCCGAATATGCGCTGTTCTGCCGCCAGTATTTGGAATTGCATCCAGAAAGCCTTAGAGAATTTCATTCTGTAAAGAGTTTTACATTTCCGCTTTCATCAAATATGCCGGCAAACAGACGTTCCGGTTATCAAACCTATACCCAGAGTAATCCCAATACCCTGCTTAATACATTTGAAGGTGTTGACGGGCTTAAAACAGGATATATCGGCGCGTCGGGATATAATATTGCACTTACAGGAATAAGGGATCAAACCCGTTTAATTCTTGTTCTGTTGGGAGCGCCTGCAAGCGGCGGCGGAGCGCGTTTGCGTTCGGAAGAAAGCACTCTTCTTCTTTCATGGGCGTTTGATAATTTTAAAACAGTCCGCCCGGTAATTGACTACAGCGAAAACTCAAGTCTATTCAAAGCTCAGTTGTGGAAAGGCAAAGAAGACGAAGTTACCCTTATGCTTGCCGAATCAGAAAATTTTACTTCTCCCTTAAACCGCGGCAATTCATTGCAGTATGAAACTGTAATTGACGAAATCTTAATCGCTCCGCTGGCTGCCGGAACCCAGGTAGGATATCTTTTGATATCGGACGAGTACGGAGTACTGAGTAAAAAATCTCTTGTAACGGCGGCAGCTTACGAAAAGGGAGGTTTCTTTAAACGTATCTGGCATTCAATAAAGCTGTATTTCTGGAAGCAGAAAACATCAAAACAAACCTGATATTTTTCCGGTGCTGTCCACATCTATTTTTTCCGCAGAGGGAGCATGAGGCAGTCCTGGCATTGTAAGGATTTCTCCTGTAAAAACTACAATAAATCCGGCGCCTGCCGACAGTTTTACATCTCTCACTGTCAGTTTCCATCCGCGGGGAGACCCCAGAAGAGCGGCATCATCTGAAAAACTGTACTGTGTTTTCGCCATACAGACAGGAATTTTATCCATACCCATTTTTTCTATCTGATTGATTTGCTTTTGCGCATTAAGCAGAATTATAACATCATCCGCGCGGTAGATTCTTTTTGCGATATCTTCAATCTTTTCCTTAATCGAAAGATTGATGTTGTATGAATAATCAAAATTGTCCGGCTTGACCTTGCCGGAACTCTCATTTATTGCCTCTGGTTCACAAAGGCGTACAACTTCTTGCGCGAGGTCAATTCCTCCTTCGCCGCCCTTTGCCCAAACTTCCGAGACAACGGCATTGATCCTTAACTCTTTGCATCTGTTCTTTATTAACTCAATCTCCGCCTTTGTATCCCTGGGAAAAGCGTTAATTGCAACTACTGCCGGAAGCCTGAAAACATTTGTAATATTTTCGACGTGCTGTATAAGGTTCGGCATACCCTTGCTTAGCGCGTCAAGATTCTCATTTTCAAGATCGGACTTTTTTAAACCGCCGTGCGATTTAAGAGCGCGTACGGTCGCGACAATAATTACCGCCGATGGTTTTAACCCGGCAATGCGGCATTTAATGTTAAAGAATTTTTCCGCTCCCAGGTCTGCGCCGAATCCCGCTTCGGTAACAACATAGTCCGCGCATTTAAGCGCAAGACGCGTCGCCATAACAGAATTGCAGCCGTGCGCGATATTCGCAAACGGTCCTCCGTGAATTAAAGCGGGAGTACCTTCCAGTGTTTGTACAAGATTTGGCTTTAACGCGTCTCTAAGAAGAGCGGCCATCGCGCCGTGCGCTCCGAGCTGAGATGCGGTTACAGGCTGTTCGTCTGAAGGTTTTCCGAAAGTATAGCCGGCAATAATACGTCCCAGTCTTTTTTTTAAATCATCAATATCGGAAGCCAGACAGAGGATCGCCATCACTTCCGATGCCGCTGTGATATCAAATCCGTCTTCACGCGGCGACCCGTTTACCCTTCCTCCAAGACCGTCATTTATAAACCGAAGCTGGCGATCATTCATGTCAATACAGCGCCGCCACACAATTTTTCGCGGATCAAGTCCAAGTTTATTACCGTGGAAAATATGGTTGTCAATCATTGCTGCAAGAAGATTGTTTGCGGCTCCGATAGCGTGAAAATCGCCTGTGAAGTGCAAATTGATATCTTCCATCGGAATAACCTGAGCCCATCCTCCTCCGGCAGCCCCGCCCTTTACGCCGAACACCGGCCCTAAAGACGGCTGGCGGAGCGCGACAATTGCTTTCTTCCCCAAGAGCGAAAGACTGTCCGCAACACCTACAGTTGTTGTTGTTTTTCCTTCTCCTGCGGCAGTCGGATTAATTGCCGTAACAAGAACAAGTTTTCCGTCCTTTTTATTCTGGTTTTTTATTAAGAAAATGTTGTCTACTTTTGCTTTATAGTTTCCGCAGTATTCGATAAATTCAAAAGGAATACCCGCTTTTTCCGCGATATCTTTTATATGAAGCGCATGTTTTGGGAACACCGATTGCGCAATCTCTATATCTGTACCCGGGAATTTCTTGTTGTTCTGCATTTTCTGATAATGAAATTAATGTAAAAAAAAGTCAATCAGCCGATGCTGCGTATCAGAGCATCACTATGAGCATTGCCTTCTTTGCTTCTTTAAACATGTGCTGAAACCGCAGACAATTTAAGCGCCCACAGGCTTCTCTTTCTGCCTTAGAATAGGTTCATCCTACAGCCTATAGTATGCAATCACTACAGTCTAAAGTGAATATTCACTATAGCCTGTAGTGATGATTCACTTTAGTCTATAGTGATTATTAACTACAGTCTATAGTGATATATTACTATAGGCTAAAGTGTAATTTCACTATTGACTAAAGTGATATATAGGTCAAGGCAGGAACTTTGTATCAGAATAACAATGAATATCGCAGGAAAATACCCTACAGGTTAACGTTTTACAGTTGTATTCCTCCTATCAACCATATTACCGCAAAGGCGCAGAAACAGTACGAAGAGTTATAGCTGACAAACCATATCTTTCCCGGTTCTTTGTGCCGCTTCATCAGCCTTGCAGCGAATATTAATAACTTCTCAGACAGCTCCGTCAAGTTGCCGAAAAAGTCCAATGTTTTTATTTACCTAAAAAGAAAGAAATTGTATGGCTAAAAATAGTTATAAGCCGCTTTATATCCTTATTTTATATGTTAGTCGATACTTTTGTTCGCTTGATATACATCTGTTGATTTAAAAAGACATTCGCTTTTTTTTAGTTATTTATTTGTTAGACGAATTTCGTTTAAAAGTAGTTATGTGAAATACGAGCTAGAATAATTGTAAAGTAGTTGATATGAAAAAATAAATATGATAAAATAATTTTTATAGGAGATTTAAATGGGAAATTTTAATATTGGCTCAACAATATCATTTGGCAATTATAAATGGCTCGTGCTTGATA
>WQSQ01000011.1 GCA_009787775.1 Treponema sp. | reverse complement strand
CCTGCCGTTATTACAACTTTGCTTTTTAAATTTCTGTGGACATGGGATGATTTTTTCAGCCAAATGATATACTTGAATACTCCGCAATTATTCACAGTTCCGTTGGGATTACGGCTCTTTTTGGATTCTTCAGGCGTTTCTTCATGGGGTTCAATGTTCGCCATGTCGGTATTGTCGCTTATTCCCTGTTTTGTTTTATTCTTCAGTTTACAGAGATACTTTGTGCAGGGAATTACAACAACGGGTATTAAAGGGTAGTTTACCCTTAATAAAAATTTATGGAGGTTTTCATGAAAAAGGCTTTAATGGTTATGGTACTGTTTGCTTTAGCATTCAGTATGGTGTTTGCGGGGGGTAACAAACAGGAGACAACGGCAACAGCGACATCGTCTAATGTCGTTCGCTGGTCTTTCTGGGGTAGTGAAGGACGCATCAGGAATTATCAGCTTACAAACGACATTTTCCTTGAAGAAACAGGGATTGTTATCGCAGGTGAGCCGGCGCCAGGAACCGATCAGCATTTTAACAAATTCTTTACACAGTTCCGCGGAGGTGGAGCGGCTGATATTATTCAGCTTGGCGGCTGGTTTACCAATCTGAATGTTCCTGATAATGGCAGGAGCGCGCCTGGTATTGCAGATATTCTTCTCCCTCTTGATCCATATGTAAGAAGCGGCGCCTTGAATATGACGAATGTAGATACGGCAGCTATTAACGCAGGAACAAGAGACGGTGTGCTTTACGCTATCTCCGCGGGTACCAATATGCCGGCATTGGTTTATAATAAGTCCCTGTTGCAAAGGGTTGGCGCTCCTCTCCCCAAAGTAGACATGACTTGGGCGGAATTTGATACTTGGCTCCGTGCTGTTCAGGCAAGGCTTCCCGCTGGGACATATGCTATGACAGATAACGGCGCTACAACAACGGGTTCAGTATTCCTTGGTTACTGGGCAGGTGACAACCAGACTCCGGTTTGGGACGGTACAAGAACTCAACTTACAACCGCCGTTGTTCAGAGATATTTAGATATGTGGTCCGGCTGGCGCGAAGCGGGCGTTATTCCTCCCGCTGCGACTGCCGCTGATTATGCCGAAACCAACGAAGCGACATCGTCACTTATCGCAGGAAGAACGGCTCTTTCCTTTGTCTGGTCAAACCAGCTTAACGGCTATCAAGGCGCGATTCAGGATGAGCTTGATCTAATAATGCTCCCCAACGCCGCTGTTACCAAAGGACTTTGGGCGCAGATGAGCCAGATGATCGGCATTAACAAGAATACAAAGAATGCCGAAAACGCGATAAAATATCTTAACTTCAGATTGAATGACCCAAGAGTATGGGGGATTATGGGTGCAGACCCCGGAGTACCGGTTACACCGGCGACAAGAGCTGCGGTTAATGCTAACGCGAATGCTGTAACACAGAAAATCATTGCGTATCTTGATGTCGCAGGTAAAAACGCGTCACCGCCTAACCCCAATATGCCTAACGACACTGAGTGGAATTCTGGTCTCTTTCTTATCTATCAGAACGCCGCTTTTGGACGTATCACAAACGCCGCGGCTGCGCAGCAGGTAATGGATCTTGTTAACAGGCTTGCCAGATAGTTTGTAAAAAGTAACTGTTTTTGGTTAGTTAAAGCGCAGTTTCAGGTCATTCTGAGACTGCGTTTTTTTAATTTTAGATGAATGATGTTTATTCAGCTGGGATTCAATTTACCTGTACGATTCTGAAATCTCAAAACAGTAATCGCCGAGTTTTTCGATGCGGCGGACAAGATCGATAAACAATAGTTCCGCTTTAACGTCTCCGCCGGCTTCGATTCGCTTGCGTCCCAGTTTGTGCAGCTTTTTACGATTCCTGTCGATGCTTTCTTCGAGAGAGGCGGCGTGCGCTTTCTGTTCCTGAGTGGGAGTGCGTCCAAGCTGGTTTTCAAGCAGCACAAGGAATTCTTCAACCATTCCGACATAGGGAATTAGTTTTTTCATTTCCTTTTCCTTAAAAACGCAGTCTTTACTGACGCTTTTTTCAAGCAGTCGGCTGATTGCGTAACATTCATCGCTCATTGACTCAATCGCCGCTATTATCTGAAGCAGATATGAAATGCGTTTTCCTGATTGGGAGTTTTGTTTTACCTTCGTGCTGCACTCTATTAAAATAGTGCTCAGTATTTCGCGCATTTCATCAATGTAGTCTTCTTTTTGTTGAAGTTCCGTACAAAGTGAGGCGACGCTTTCCTTGTCAAAATCGCCGCCTTCGTGCATGCTGCGAAGGACATTGCAAAAACGTGAATACATGACTGATACAATTCCTGACATTTTTTTAATTTCATTTTCTGCGCGGACGATGTTCAGTTCAGGAGAATCAGCGACTGATGTTGTAATGTATGCGAACCTGTAATGGGTGTCAACAGCCTCTTTTGTCTTTTTATCGCGGATAAGAAATGTCAGCAGCTTCGCATATTGGTTAATAAAGGGCAGGAATAGAATTGTATTTAATACCTTGAACGTTGTGTGGAGCATGGCAAGATGAAAACCTATCGCCGGATTATCTATTAATTTTCCGTCTGCGCTGTAAGCGATTGCAAGCGGATCCCCCGGGACTATGATATCAACCAGTTTCAATACCGGTACTAAAAGGGGAATTGCCCAGCAGGCCAGAATTACATTAAACAGCACGTGAGAAAGGGCCGAGCGCTTTGCGTCCGTAGTTCCGCCGATAGATGCCAGTATGCCGTCTGTTGTTGTGCCGATATTCGCTCCCAGAATCATACCAGCTGCCATCTCGTAAGTTATTATATTGCTTCCCGCCATTACTATGATCATGGCAACCGCAGCTGTTGATGAGTTGATGATGAGCGTCATTATAAAGCTTGTACCAAAAGCGATAAGAACCGCTGTAAACCCCAAATCCTTGAATACTTCTATCGCGTGAGCATTAAATTTAATCTGTCCCACTCCGTCCGAAAGATAAAAAAGCCCCAAAAAAAGGAAGCCGAACCCCAATAAGAACTCACCGATGCTTTTATGTTTCCAGTTTATTGCTTTTAAGATAAAGCCGATGCCTATAGCTGGTATTGCAAGGCTGTCTATGCTTATTTTAAAACCGATAAGAGAGACTATCCACGCGGTCAGTGTTGTTCCTATGTTCGCTCCGAACAGTACGCTGATAGACTGGGTAAGAGACAGAAGCCCCGCTGTCACAAAGGAGACAACCATGACAGAAACCGCAGATGAAGACTGAACAATGGCTGTTACCAGAAAACCTGTTAAAACCCCGACAAAGCGGTTACTTGTCATAAAGTTTACCGCTTTTCGCATCCGCTCGCCTGCGCTCTTTTGCAGCCCGTCGCTCATCAGCTTCATGCCGTACATAAACATGCACAAGCCGCCTGTCATTGTCAATACAAGGAATACAATGGTCATATATATTTATGGTATATGAGATAATGATTGCTGACTAGAGCGGGTTTTATTATGTACTTATATTTTCACCGATTTAATGCTATCCTTATTTATGGATTCAAACATTAAACCGTCAATTGACCTGCTTGTTAATAATATCAGAAACCTTATCTCCGTAGACGCCAAAAAACTGGAATATATTATTGCCGCGCAAATTGCGGGAGGACATGTAATTCTCGCGGATTCTCACGGAGTGGGGAAAACATCCCTTGCGCGGGCGCTGGCTCAGTCTATACGCTGGAGAGCTGAGGATTTGGCGGTAATAAACTCAAGCGGCAGTGAAAGCGGCGGCGATGTCAGGATGGAAGGCTTTAACCGTGTTCAATGTACAGTCGATCTTCTTCCGCAGGATATTCTGGGTTTTAACCGCTTTATCGGCAGCACAGGGGAGATGATTTTTAACAAAGGGCCTGTTTTCGCTCATTTTGTTTTATGCGATGAGATAAACCTGCTTACTCCAAAGACACAGGGAAGTTTTTTCCAGGTAATGGAAGAGCAAAGCGTAACCATAGAAGGAAAATCATACAGATTGAAAGATCCGTTTTTCATTATCGCGACAATGAACTTAAAGGGAGTTCACCTGTTTCCGCTTCCAGTACCTCAGCTTGACCGTTTTATGATTCGCCTGTCTCTTGGTTATCCTACAGCGGAAGATGAGACTGAAATAATCAACCGGCACGGAAGGATTGACGCATGGGACAACTTTAAAAGCATCATCGACAGCGCGGATTTAATCCGCTGGAAAAAAATGGTAGATGAAGTTCAAATACATCCCGATGTAATCGCCTACCTTGTAAACTGCGTCCGTATAACAAGGCAGCATCCCGATATAGAAACTCCGGCAAGTCCCCGCGCCGGTGTGCGTATCTCCCGCCTCGCGCGTTCCCTTGCGCTTTGCCGCGGTATGGACTATGTTCCGATTGATTTAATTAAGGAAATATTTATTCACGCCATGGCTCACCGCATAATAACCCGCGATCCTTCCATACCGCCTGAAGCGCCTTTGCAAAGTATTTTAAACACTGTGCCTGTAGAATCAAAACGGGAATAACATGGAGGTACGCTTTCGGCCTGTCTTAACGCCTTTTGGCTGTGCTGTTGTCATTGTTGCTTTTGTTTTATTAATTCGATCCCTTCTCAGCCGTAATTCCTATGAAATTATTATTTCTGTTTCCGCGTTGTTTCTCCTTCTTGTTTTATTTGTTATTGGTCTGTGGAAATCGAAGAAACTAAAAACAATGGAACCAGGATGGAAGCCGCCATTTCCAATGACAGCCGCCGCCGTGGAAGAGACATTTATTTCAGGTCTTGATACGTCTATCCCTCTTTTTTTTCGCCTGCACTTTTTTATCAAGGGAAGGTTCTTTCCGTGCGGAAATGATTTCTCCGCGGATAATAATAACGGCTGTCCTTTATTGCTTGAAACATCTGTACCCAGAAATGAAAGCGCGTCTGGGTTACCGCTTGATTTCCCTGTTTCAGGAATTTTCCATGGAGAAGGTTTTTGCAGGCTTTGCGACATTTTCGGGTTTTTTTCTTTCTCCTGCGGACAGTCACAGCAAAAAACGGCGAATATAAGAAGTGCTCCCTGCTTTGGACAGAAGACTCTAATAAACCCGCAGACCGGTGCGGAAGACAAGCGCAATAAACCTGCTTCCGATATAGAAAGATATCATATGAGGGAATACACTCCCGGAGATCGTTTCCGCGATATAAACTGGAAAAGTTCTGATAAGATTGATACCCTTATTACCCGTATTTCAACTGACAATCAGGAAAAGATCAGCCGGATAGAAATCTTTTTACGTAATTTTGCAATAAAAAGAAAACATGGATTTTCACTTAATGAATTATGGCTTTTGGATCGCTGTAAAGCGCAGTTAATGTATTTTATACGCAGCCTTATGGAGCAAAGTTCTTCTTTTATTTTTAACGTACGCGCGGCGGAAAGAAACTGGGAGATAGAAAACCAAAATGATCTGGATGCTTTCTTTGAAGAACTTTCCGGGCTTTCATTTTTTTCACTGCAAAATGAAACCGAGGTTCCGCAGGGCAGCGGCGACATATATGTTTTCTCTACTGCCTGTGATTTCGGGCTATCTGCTTTTCTTCTTTCCTGTAATCCGCGCCCTGTGACTCTTTTTCTGGCGCAGCCCGGAGACAAAAAAGCAAATGGAAGATTCGCTCCTTCGATTCAGTTAAAGGTTGAAAATGAAAACATGAAAGTGAAAATTGAAGAACAGAAGACCGGAAATGAAGCAGAAAAACTTTTTTTTAGCGACTTCTTCTCAAATGGATTTACAGTTCCTCCTGATTTGCTGTGCCGAAGTAAAGTAAAATCGTTAAATGTCCGCGCCGGAAAAACAGAAATGTTTTACGCGGAGGTAAATTTATGAGCAGTTTTACAGTTAAACCGTCTTCGATAATTTTATTTTCTCTCCGGCTTTTTTTCTACTTCAGCGTAATAACATTAATCTATATTCATCCTGGCATCACTGTCTCTTTTGATCGTGTCGGTATGGTGCAGTGGTTTATAATTGTCCCGCTTATGGCAATTATCGCTTTCCAGCCGCTGTTCGCTCCAGGCTTAAAGAAAAAGATTCTGCTCGCCTTTATCCTGCTGTTTCCTCTTTCTGTTATTGCCGCAGGTTTTTCCACAGGCGCACTTTCGCCGTTTATCGCAGGCTTTATCAGTTTTTTACTTACTCTTTTATTATTTCATCGCAGTTTAATGCCTCTGCCTTTATGGTTTGCAAAAATAACAGCACTGGAACCATTTTTTCTTGCATGGGTTTGCCTGCGGCTTCTCTCTCTTTCCCGTTCAGGCGAGGAAATCGCAGGGCAGAGTTCGGTTCTTTCTCAATTTATTCTTGTTTGGACATTAGTGGTTTTTTTATTTCACAGTATTGTAATATATCTTTGTCTTTACCCGCAAAGCCGCGCAAGATCATGGAAAGAAGGGCTTGTTTTTGTTTCCGGCACATTGGCAATTTTAGCTGTAATGCTTGTTGCGCTTCCCGCAGATTTTGTAAATAACATGATAATTGAAAATCTTGTTTCAGATCGAATACCGCAAAGGATCGATTCAGGCACTGAAAGGGGAATACCTCAAAGGGGCAATGGCAGAAGAACTCTCCCCGAAGGTGAAAACGGGCAGGGAGAACTGCGCGGTATTTCAGAACACCAGTGGCCGGGTAATGGAGAAGGCTCCGGAGAAAGCCGTCAGTATCTGGTTAAAATTGTCGCCTCCCAAATAGAGCCTGTTTATATGGGAAATTCTTTCCGCGGAATCCTTGATCCGGTTAATGGCTTTCAGATAAGTCCTGAGGAACCTGTAAATGATCTTGCGGGGCAAAGACTCTTTGTTACATGGTTTAACAATGAACGTGTTTTTGAGTCAGGGCGTGTCAGGCAGGAAATATTTTCTCTTTCTACTTTACGCCACAAATATTTCCCATGGCGTCCTTTTTCAGCTGATCCTGTTATATTACATGATAACGCGGGCCCTCTGCGTTACATTCATCAGGTAGTGTCCGATATTCACCCAGAGGATTCTCTTTATCTTGTAAATACGCGTACGCGTTTTTTATCCGATTATGAAAAAACCGCGCTCGCTCCATACCTTGAAGTTACGCTGGAAGAGAGCGACAGAAATCAATTTGAAACATATGTAAATGATGCTTTGGATTATTGGAAAAAAAACCGCGACTCAATTATAGAAAACGATGATTATCTGAAATTAATATTTAGAAACGCTTCTGAATCCGGAAATACATATCTTGAAAATATAATCGCGCTGCTTGTCAGTTTTTATAATTATCAATATAACTTAAGCGTAAGCGAGAATCATTCAATCGCTGCTTTAAAAGAATTTCTTTTTTATGATATGGAAGGCGATTGTACTGAATTTTCCAATACGCTCGCTCTTCTTGGCAGGCTTGTCGGCATTCCTTCCCGCGTTGTTACAGGTTATCTTGCCGCTGAAAGCCTTCAGACTCCTGCGCACCTGAACGGTCTTGCGCTGCTTCAAAGGCAAATCCCGGTATTGCAGGAATTCCCTTTTGAGCACCTGTTCATGGTTACAAATCTTCACAGTCATTCATGGACACAGTTTTATATTTCCGGCTACGGCTGGATTGATTTTGAGGCGACTTCTTTCTCTATTCCGCCGATGGGTATGGGAGATTTTAACAATTGGGATGTTGTCATTCCCATTCTCGATCAAAACCGGACTTTCTCGCAGGTTAAAAAATTTCCGTGGCAGGCTGTAGGAAGAGCGGTATTGACACTTGTAATTCTCGCTCTTGTCTGTGCTTATACTCTCCGCTACGGCCGCGAAGTGATTTTATACGCCGGTTCAAAGAAAGGAGGCAGAAGCGGCGCACGTTCCCTTTACCTTCTGCTCCTTGCGCGGTTAGCCGCGGACGGCCGGCCCGTTAAGCCCGCGTCTAAAACAGCGCATGAGTACGCAGAATTGTTCCCAAAGAAAATTACACGGAAGCACGGTGGTATGGAGAATCTGGAAAAAATTGAAATGTATCGATCAAGTTTAATAAAATTTGCTGACATTTATTCAGAGATTCGATGGCGGGAATTTAAAAATCAGAATGAATTGGATGAACGTAATGAATTATTAAAAGATGAATATCGAAATATACTTAACTCAGCCCGCCGTCCTGGAATACACAGATGGTTTATACGTATTATAAGTTTAAGAGGGTTGGCATATTTATAATTAAAGAGAATATACGCAATTATGAAAACTATGACTGATAACAATAATAAATACTTAAAATCATGTTACGCGAGTAATATACTTTATATATATTCATTTTTGATAATAGCTGTAATTTTCTTTTTTAGCGCATGCTCGCGTAACAGCGACTGGGTGCAGTTCCGGGGCGAAGGAGGACGCGGTGTCAGTTCTTCGCGGATTACGCCGCCGCTTGGATTAAAATGGAAAATCAATCTGCAATCCGGAGAGGAAATAATCAGATCGCTAAATCCGCCTGTTGTTATCGGAGACACAATTTATTTCGGTTCTGATGACAAAAACTTTTACGCGCTTGATGTTGAAAGCGGTTACATGCGGTGGGTATTTAAAAGCGGCGCGGAAATTAATTCAATTCCCTATGCGGATAAAGATCAGGTTTACTTCGGCTGTAAAGACGGAAAACTTTACGCGCTTTCGCGTGAAACAGGGCAGGAGATGTGGACTTTTCAGACAAGGAGCCAGATTAATTCGCAGGTACAGCGCTACGGCGATTATATCATTTTTGTCGGAGACGCGGATGCGATTTATTTTCTTTCTCCGCAGGGAGAGGAGCAGTTCAGGGTTTATAATCCGGGGTGGCTAAATTATACCTTTCTAATGTCGGACGATATTATGTACATGGGTACAGGTCCAAGCGTTGATCTTGTCGGCCCATATGATATTAACAAAAGAGAGTTCCTGTGGTTTCTTGATTATTATGATTTTGAAGCTGTCTGGTATTCTTTTTCCGCCATACGCGGCGATCTTTTGTATATGGGTACAGCCGATATCTACGGAGGAATGTATCTTGGTTATCACGCTTACAACCGTCATACAGGAGAAGTCGTCTGGCGGCAGTTCCGTGACGGAATACTGAATTACGTTGATTTTATTGATGAATGGGAATATTTCTGGAGAAATGTCGATATTCTTGATTTTATGGCGCCGACCGTCTGGAGGGATTTGGTAATCTTCACAGGCGGAGACTGTACTGCCCGCGCTTTTGACGCAAATACAGGCGAGCTTCGCTGGGAACAAATCTTCGCATCTCCTGTGAGTTCCGCTCCAACACTTGCGGACGGCCGTGTTTATTTCGGCCTTATCGGGGATGATTTTATTCCGCCTCAGCTTGTTTGTATTTCCGCGAGTGACGGCAGGCTGCTGTGGCAAATGGAAACTGAAGGATCAATTTTATCCGCTCCTGTTATCGCAGGAAAGAGGGTTATATTCGGCACGGATAAAAGTGTCTTTTATGTGCTTGAAGAAGTGTTCTGAGAAGAATGTAAAGTACAATCAATTCACAAAATGTTTTTTAAGCATCTCCAAATCCAGCTCTGGATACACAGGAAAGCGTTCCATTAATGTTTTTACTCGTGAGTGAATTTCGTTTTTTACAGTCTCGTTAATGTTGTATTTTGCCTTGCTGTTCTTTGAAGGATCCTTCCTGTCCGGCGCTTGAGTTGTCCCATTGATAACTTTCGCTATTAAGGAAGCAATCTCCGACATCTCGTTCTCTCCCATACCAAGGGTTGTAATTGCAGCAGTACCTATCCTTAATCCAGATGTATACCACGGGCCGTTTGGATCGCGCGGGAGGCTGTTCCTGTTTACTGTTATATTGCAATCCTGCAGTGCACTTTCCGCCTGTCTGCCGGTAATTCCGGTTTTATGAACATTGATTAACATAAGATGGTTATCTGTTCCGCCCGTAAGTACATCAAGGCCGTTTTTTATGCAGGATGCGGCAAGCGCCCTGCAGTTGCTGACAATATTTCTTGCGTACTGTCTGAACTCAGGAGCTGTCGCTTCACGGAAAGCTGCCGCTTTTGCCGCTATCACATGGGGCAGAGGCCCGCCCATTGTCAGCGGACAGCCTTTGTCCAGCTCTTCGGCAAATTCTTTTTTTGAAAGTATTAGTCCTGCGCGCGGACCCCGAAGCGTTTTATGTGTTGTGCTTGTTACAACATGCGCCCAAGGAACAGGATCGTATTCGTTCGTAAAAACCTTGCCGGCGACCAAACCTGCAAAATGAGCCATGTCTACCATGAAGATGCTGCCTGCTTTGTCTGCGATCTCCCGCATACGTTTAAAATTGATTTTCCGCGGATATGCTGAATAACCTGTTAAAAGAATTATAGGTTTTAACTCAAGAGCCTGTTTCTCTATTTCATCGTAATCAAGCAGACCGTCTTTTTCTGAGACCGAATAGCTGTGGACGTCAAACATTCTGCTTGATATATTATTCCGGTAACCGTGCGTCAAATGTCCGCCCGAATAATAATCAAGCGTTAAAAGGCGCTGGTTTCCCATTGTTGTCTTAAGCTCATTCCATTGCGCGTCATTAAGACCGTAAAGATTTGTCTGACCCCAATTTTTTAACGAGGGAGTCTCGATTTTCGCGCAAAGGATTGCCCAGTATGCGAGTAAATTTGCGTCAGAGCCGCAGTGCGGCTGAACGTTCGCGTATTCCGCACCGAAAAGACGGCACGCTTCCTGTGCTGCAAGAGCTTCAATTGCGTCAACGTTTTCGGTTCCTCCGTAAAATCGGTGATACGCAGTTCCTTCGGCGTATTTATCTGTTAATAAATTACCCATCGCAAGCTGTACCGCCATGGAGCAGTAATTCTCGCTTGCAATCAGCTTTATTCTTTTTCGCTGGTTCTCCAGCTCTTTAACGATTGATGATGCGATTTCCGGGATAACTTTGGAAATCTCCGTAAGGCTGCAAAGGTAAGCAAGCAGATTTGCATCAATTTTGTCTTGAGCGGCGGTTGAAAGATATGCCGCGACCGGATTTGTATTCATGATTTATGATAGCACTTTTTTAATGATATATGAAGTAGACACGCACTGGATTATCGTTCTGGGAATATCGTATTGATGCTGTGGACAAATTGATTTAAAACGTATGTCCGGTATTTTCCGGACATACGCTGTAATTGCTTATCTCGCTACTGCGGCAAACCGCGCCTGTCTTGACGCGCTTGTATCTGCAACTGTAATATTTCCTACGGATTTTACCGCATTTGTTATGCGCTGTGCTGGTGTTGGGTGAGTCTTTCCAAAACCTGAACCTGCTGTCTGCACACTGTTTAACGCGTTTAACATATCAATTAAAGCTGACGGATTATATCCGGCGGAACCCATAAGACTCATTGCCATATCATCTGCTTCAAATTCCTGTGTCTGGGAATAGCCGTTGTTAACAAGTGTTTGAACAATTTCTCCGACCGACTCATTAAAGACACTGGTTAATTCATCTACATCCATCCCTGTTGCCGCTCCCGCTGCCGATGTGCCTGTAACCAAAATAGCCTGTGTTATACGGCTGGATTTGATTGCCTTAATGCTGTGCTGCAACTGAATATGAGCTACCTCATGCGCTATAACTGCCGCGAGAGCGTCCTCAGTTCTTGCGGCGGCGATAAGGCCGCGGGTAACAAAAATATGTCCACCGGAAGTCGCAAAAGCGTTTATTTCGTTGCTGTCAAGAATTGCTACACGGTAACCGTTGTAAACATCTGGACGGGGTGAATTGATGGTAATAGCCGTACATATGAGGTTTAAATAATTAGTCAGCAATGCGTTTGCGTTCCATAAGCTGTAATTTGTGAGGATATTAGCGGCAACTGCCCTGCCGATAAAATATTCCTGTTCGGGAGTAATATCTTCCGCGGCTGTACCGATGGCTCTTGCGGATTGGCTGATGGCATTGGCTATATTTTGGTCAATAACTCCCGCCGCGCTGGCTACCTGAGCGCCGACATCTGTAATTGCTGCGATAGTATTGCATGAATACATTAAACTGGCAAAAGTAATAAAAACAACAATAATAATGCTAAATTTGGTTTTCATTATATGTCTCCCATTGCCAGATGGCCTTCTTCCAGAAAATATCGAAACTCATTTTCATTAACAGAAATCGTTTCAACCATGTCTACATCAGCAAAGTTAAGGTCCTGATGTCCTGTTTTGTATGATTGTTCAACTTCCTGATTAAAGCCTTTTCCTGCAAGAGCTACTTCCCTTGCTGTCGCTGTACTGGATGTTCCCGATACAACCTGTCTTGTGGAAAAATTGGACGATGCAGTCCACCCTGTAACAGATGAATTGGCTGCGCTTCTTACTTCAACAAACCTTCCGTTAACCTGTAAAACCGTAACCTGGGCTCCGTATTCCAGGGTTCCGTTTGTTCTTGCGAACCACCCTGTTGATGATTTAAGCGGCAGGTTTTTTACTGATACATAAAGAGTTCCGCCTCTTGAGACTTGCGCTGCCGCAATACCTGCAAGAAACAGCACTAAACAAACAACAATAAATACTTTCTTCATTTTTTACCTCTCATAAAAAAGCATTGTAATATGGAAATACAAAAAAATCAATGAAACTTTTAACGTCTTATTTCTCTGTCAGGTTATCTACGCCGTTATCCCAATTTCCTTCATCAAAAGGAGAAGATATTAATGTGCTGCACCTGTTTAAGTATTTTTTAGCGGCCATATCATCGCTGTTTCTGCTGTAGATTAACTGAAAGATATTCTGAGCGGCTATAAAATTCTTTTCTTCATAAAATTGAAATGCCTGCTCCCAGCTTTTTACCATATCCAGCAGCTCAGGGGATGCCTCGGATGCAATATCTAAAAGTTCATAAAGCCGCAGAGGGGTATTGATACCGACAACTCTCACTTTGCTTAAGGGCCGTACAACGAACTCATCGCCGATGACCGTTCTTGTATATTCGCTCATCAGCATACCGCCTGTATCGTACTGTTTATTTACTCCTTCCAGCCTTGCGGCCAGATTGACGGCGTTACCCATGATTGTGTAGTCCATTTTGTTGGGGGTTCCCATATTGCCTACAACCATATCACCGGTATTTATGCCAAGCCTTGTGAAAATGGGATGCGGATCATCAATGCTTTTTATCGCTTTCTTTGCGGCCATGGCCTTCATTACTTCAGGAGTGACCAGTCCAAGCGAAAGCGCCTCACGGTTTATTTCCTTTTCCGCCTTTTTCATGTTTACTACTGCGCGGCAGGCCATTGAAGCATGGTTGTCCATTTGTACCGGCGCGCCGAAGAATGCAATAATTGCGTCTCCTTCGTACTTGTCTATTGTTCCCTGATGGTTAAGAATGATATTGCTCATTTTTGTCAGATAAAAATTAAGAAGTTCTACAAGTTTTGCAGGATCGCCAAGCGCTTCGGAGAATGTAGAAAACGCGCGGATATCGGTAAAGATTGCGGTCATCTCCCTCTTTTCGCCGCCAAGTTTCAGCTGCGAAGGATCCGCTATAATTCTGTCAATAACTTTCGGCGACAGATACTGCGAGAAAGCTGATTTTATAAAACGTTTCTGGCTGCCTTCTGTTGCGTAATTATAAATGGTTACGGTAATAAAACCTGCAATCGTTCCTGCAATGAATGTAATCATTGGTATCCATAAACCGCCGAGCTGATAGGACATGAACGCGCTTACCAAGATTAAAACAACAAGAAAGATTGTTCCTCCGACAGACAATGCGATACGGCTGGAAGATATTGTCAGACATACAACCAATACTATTACTGCGAACAGGATAATCAGGTTAACAGCTTCGCTGCTTTCGCGGATAAAATCCCCCTTCAGCATATTGTCCAGCATTGTTATATGACATCCCATGCCGGGATAAACCGATGATATTGGCGTGCTGAAAATATCATAAAGCCCCTGCGCGTAGAAACCGAAGAATACATTGGCTTTGCTGAAGTTTTCCGGTGTAAGCATCCACCAATTTGTTCCCGTTGCGGTAGTGTAATTCCCAAACTCCAGATTATCGCCCCTTTCGTTGGCTTCTATGCTTAAGAGAATATCCATTACCCTGTACGGGTGATATTTCTCCTGAAAATCTCCCCTATAACGCAAAAGCGCGTTGCCGTTTGCGTCAACAGGTATTGAAATACCTTCCCATTCAATTGTACCGGTTTTGCTGTTATAAGATATTTGCGTTCCGTATCCTGAAACAATAAGAGAAGCGGCGGAAAGACCAGGTAATGCCCGTCCGTCAAATAATGTAAAAGGTTTTAGTCTTCTTATAATTCCGTCAGAGTCCGGAACGCCTGTAACGCTCCCCAATGCTCCGGCTGAATTAATTAATCCCCGGATTGGGAACTGGGCTTTCTCTCCTTCGCCTACGCTGAAGTTAGCCAGTATTGAATCGAAATTATCTGTACGGAACAATGGTTTGTCAACGCCGGACGGCCATGAAAGCGTGTTTCCCGTCTGGCTTGAGAACATAACTGTCTGTACAACATGGCCGAAATCCGCTGAAGCTCTGATAAAGGATTCATCATCTTCTCTTGAGCTTAAACTGCGCAGCGCGTTAATAATAACGTTGTATACAGAAAACATTGATGTCATTCCGGTTCGCTGCTGGCCGCCCGATAAGGATTGAAAAGACCTTCCTGTACCTGTTAACTGCGAACTGTCAATCTGCCTTGCAAAACCGTATAAATTCTCTATACTGCTTGTTAATTCGCGGTTGTCCGGGTCAAATCCGGGTTGTGACCGGCTTCCTGTGTCCTGGGCAACCTCTTCCAGCGCATTGACCGCATTATCGATTATTTCATCCTGTTTGGCGTTCCTGTAAATGGATTGTTCGGAGAATATTACGTCGAACGCAACTGAGCTTGCTCCGCTCAGATTCATGTAATTTACAATATCGGCGTATGCCTGTCTCGGCCAGGGCCATCCCCATCCCCGCTCCAGCTGAGCCCAGTCAAGACTGTCCTGCTCCAGCAGGATTACAACAATATCATTAGAAGGGCTGCGATAGAAGGAATCAGGCCAAAACGGTTCAAGCCAAAACGAATCAGCCCAAAAGCGTACTCTAAAATCATAGGATTTATTTTCCAGAAACTGAAAGACGCCAAGTAAATGAAGGCCGGTAATTGCCAGAAATACAAGGCTGATTATAATCACAGTCGTCAGTTTTTTTCCTATTTTTTTTACAGTAACCATATCACTATCCTTTTTATTTGTTATATAATAAGTATAACAGGAGTTTACCATGGATATACAGCAAAAAAAGCAATCCTTTAAATGGGTCTGGATTACAGTAACTGTCATTTTCGGCGCTTTGTTTACTTTCGCGATAATACCTGCGGCGTCAGCGCAGGGCAATTCGAACATAACGCAGGCTCAAAGACAGAATTATGCAAGTTTATTGCAAAATGTTTATAATTTTATAATTCAGAATTATGTAGAAGAAGTTGACCCGCATACGCTTTTTGAAGGCGCAATGAACGGAATGTTCGGCGCTTTGAATGATCCGTACTCTGTCTATATGACGGAATCCGACATGAGCGATATCAGCGACACAACGCAGGGTAATTTCGGCGGAGTAGGGCTGAATATCACAAAAGCTACATCTCCGCGTCCTGACGGAAAACCAATGTGGGTAGAAGTTGCCTCTCCGATTGAAGATACTCCGGGGTGGAGGGCAGGAATCAATCCAGGCGATTTTATTACCGAAATTAACGGAATTCCGACTGAAACAATTACAATGGATGAAGTCCTTGGCATGTTAAGAGGGACACCGGGAGAGAGCGTTAAGCTGATGATAAGGCGCGGCGACAGACTGGAATTTCCTGTCACAATAACCAGGGCTATTATTGAGGTGCCCACGGCGAAATACGCCATGATAGGCAATATCGGCTATTTAAAACTCCTTACCTTTACACCCTTTACGGCAGACAGAGCAAAAGACGCGATTCTGGAATTTCAGAAAAACAACTATACCAGTCTGATTCTTGATTTACGGAATAATTACGGCGGACGGCTGGATTCCGCTGTTGATGTTTCAAATCTATTCCTTGACGGCGGGCCTGTTGTCAGCATCAGGTCAAGAATAACTTATGAAAATCGTGACTTTAACGCAAACCGGACAGCTCTTGTGCCGGACAATATTCCGGTTATTGTCCTTATAAACAGAGGATCGGCTTCCGCTTCGGAAATTGTCGCAGGCGCTCTCAAAGACAGGGGCAGGGCATACCTTGTCGGGGAAAATACGTTCGGCAAGGGTTCTGTACAGCAGGTTTACCCCTTAAACAATGTCGGATTCAGGATAACTACCGCGCGTTATTTTACGCCAAGCAATGTTAATATAGATAAAGTCGGTATCCCGCCTGATCGCGAAGTATCGTTTCCTGAATATACAGAGGAAGATGCCGTCCATTTAAATGAGCTTATCAATGCCAACAGGATTCCGGTTTTTGTTGAGCAGAATCCTCATGCTTCCGCCGCTCAGGTTGATGATTTCGCCCGTGTCCTTCAAAATGATTACATGCTTGATACGTCTCTGCTCAGACGGCTAATCAGGAACGAGTTAAACCGTACAATCCTTGCTCCGGTATATGATCTTGAATATGATGTTCAGCTGCAGGAAGCTGTGAACATTTTACGCGGCGGCAATTATAATATATTGATGCAGAATGTAAGAACTCTCAAGGCATTGCAGGAGGAGAAGGAAAACGAACTTGCGATAGCGTCCTGATTTTCCTGCTGAAAATACAGGATATATCTGTTTTATTTATCAGGTAATTTGCGCGGATTAACATTTTGAAACAGTTTATTATTAATGGCGGCACCGACAGTGATAATCTGGTTAGGTTCGAAGGAAAGGACTACCACTATCTCGTAAATGTCCGCCGCTATGCTGCCGGTGAGTATTTCCCCGCGCTTCTGCCGAATAACAAAGAAACCCTGGTTCATATTATCTCAATCAGTAACGGTGTTATCACCGGCAAATGTATACCGCCTTCGCTCAGTCATTTATCTTCCTCTTCTCCTGCGCTTCAGACCGAAGATGCGTGTCTTTGTGCGGGTTCTTCTGACGCAGTTCCTCCAATTATTCTGTTTCAGGCGCTTCCAAAAAGTGACAAGATGGACTTAATCGTGCGTCAGGCTGCGGAAGGCGGAATTACTGAAATAGTCCCGTTTGTTTCGGAATTTACCATTGGAAGAACCAAAGCAGCAGGCCAAAAGTTTTCACGCTGGGAACGAATTATAAAAGAGGCAAGACAGCAAAGCGGTTCAAGGATTGCAACAGCGCTGCGGCAGCCTTTAACAATAAATGAATTGCTGGATTACTGGAAAACATTAATAAATGATTCTTTGCAAAAACAGCGTCCGGGGCTGGGAATTCTGTTTCACCATTTACAGGAGCGGGCCGGGGGTCTTGAACATGAGAGCCTTCACAGGTATCTTGTAGGTAATCCCGAAATTATTGTACTGGCAATCGGGCCGGAAGGAGGATTTTCCGATAAGGAGGTAAGCCTCTTTCTTGAAAACGGGTTTAAACCTTTTACAATAGGGGATATTGTTTTGCGGACAGAAACAGCCGCCCTTTACTGCGCTGCCGCAATTCGTATTTTATTGCTGGAGAGAGATTCGTGGGAACTGAAAAAGGTGTAAAATTGGAAAGTTCGCAGCAGGAGCAGTGTTCGCAGCGACTGGAATTTCTTAAAGTTCCGATTGACATTGTCGCGCCCGAACAGTTAAGTGATATCGTTTATGATCTGTTAAAAACGAAGAAAGAGCATAACATTGTTCTTCTTTCTCTTTGGGATTTGCTTCGCGCCAGAAGAAACAGCGAATACCGTTGCTATGTGGTAAACGCTTCGCTGGTTATTCCCATTTCCAAAAGCATAATAAGCGGTTTAAAATTCCTTACAGGTAAAACCGCGCACCGGTATATGCCTTTCGACTTTATTGTCAGCATACTTACCATTCTTGAGAAACGGGAGTTTACCTGCTACCTTCTCGGCGGCCAAAGAAAGATTCTGCAGAAAACCGAACAGAACATTCGTCAAACATTTCCCAAACTGCGTGTTGTGGGGCGCTTTCCCGGTTATTTTAAACGGTATGAGGAAGCCACCATCATTAAGGCCATAAAAAAATCCTCTCCTTCACTGTTATTGGCCGGAAAAGGCGTCCGCGGCAAGGAACGGTGGATTTACAGGAACAATGGAGTTCTGGGAGAAGGCATGAGGCTGTGGTGCAGCGATATCTTTGATGTCTTTGCTGAGAAGAAAACGCATCCTTCAAGAATCGCCTTTAACGCCGGACTTGAATGGATAGGCTATTGCTTCCAGGAGCCGCTGAAGTTTTTCCGAATCTTTCCGTACATTGGTTATAAATTCCTGCTGCTTTACTATGCGTTGTTTAAGAAATGACGCTGTTAAAGAACAGATTCTACTTAAAACACGCCCTGTATGCGGCGGCGGTTCATCTTATAATCTTTTAAAATTCAAGCAAATGACAGGCTGTCACTTTAGGCTAAAGTGAGATATCACTATAGTCTATAGTGATAGTATACTATAGTCTGTAGTGACAGTTCACTATAGGCTATAATGACGGTTCACTATAGCCTATAGTGAATGTTCACTGTTGACTATAGTGACGGATAATTATAGACTGAAGTATGAGTATAACCAATACAGTAACTGATGTTCTGCACCGTATAAGAGTCAAGCTTTATCCAAGCAATCTTCCGGGTGCCAAGGGAGCTTTTTCTGCCCGTATAGATAACGAGGCTGTTCTGACCATTGATGAGGTATGCGCCGCTCTTAAAACAAGGGGCGGCTTCAGCGGAAACTATGATGAACTTGTTAATCATGTAAAGCAGTTTTTTGACGAAGCCGCTTACCAGCTTTGCGACGGCTTTGCGGTTAATACCGGTTATTTTTCCATACATCCTGCTGTCGGCGGTTTCTTTAACAAGGCGGATGACGCTTGCGACAGCAGAAAGAACCCGATACGTTTCCGTTTCCGCACCCGTACTCCGCTGCGCAGGCTCAGTGAGCATATTGTTATAGAAACAGAAAAAGGTGAGACCAACGGTATTATCGAGCAATTTACCGATATGGAGACCGGCCTTGATAATAAATCGCTGAGTTCAGGCGGTCTTTTTACATTGCTGGGCAATAAAATCAAGATATCAGGCGATAACCCTGAGTGCGGTCTTTACTTTGTGTCAACGGGGAGCCAGCATTCAAAGATCAAGGTAAAAAAAGCCCTGCTTATAAACACGAGCCGTAAAGTCATCGGCGTAATTCCTTCTCTTCCCGCAGGCAGGTATTTTATTGAAATCAAAACACAGTACACTGTCGGCGGTACCGATTTGAAAGAACCGAGGACGGTCATAAGCTCCTTTACTGTGAAAGCGGCTAATGCGAAATAACGCACGGTATTTAAGCGGAGAGAATATAATCAAACAAGGCAGCTTTTCCATAAACGCCGGACAGCGCCCCTTGTGAAACTAAAGTTCTGCGAAAATCTCGATAATGGGAGGTTTTTACTCTTGTTAGTGGTTTCTCAGCTCATTAAGACGTACCAGAAACCTTTCCTCAGCTTTCATTAAATCCTGCAAATGAGTCATTTTTGCGCTAATGGACTGTCTTGTAGCCGGACGGTTTATCATCTCTTCAATCTCCATCTGTAATGCTTTAATCTCATTTTGACGGCTGTTAAACGATCTGACCAATTGGGCAAGATCTCTCTCGTTTGTTGTGTCATTCAACAGAGCCATTAATCTGTTAAATTCAGCGGCATTTGCCTGAATAGACTGATTGATTTGCTGTTCAACACCGCTGTAATTCTGCGCAAACAGCATCGCTGTAAGCCCCAGTAATAAAATTAATAAAATAATGTTTTTCATAATCTTTCCTGTAATAAAGTGGTACTGTGGAACACTTAAAATATAAGCAAATTCAGGCGTATTGTCAATAAATCAAGAAAATAATTTTAAACATTGAACAAGTATTAACAAAAAGCTTCATATCAGCGGATTATATTTTAATCAGATCGTCCTTTGCCGCCAATAAGTCGTTATTTACATCGTAAAATACCTTTGTGATATACGGGTCAAAATGTTTGCCTGAACCGTTCATTATTATGTTAACCGCTTCCATATGGGTAAATGCTTTTTTGTACGGCCGTTCGGAAACAAGAGCGTCATAAACATCGATGATTGCCATAAGGCGTCCCTGAAGCGGAATATCCGTCCCTTTTAATCCATAGGGATAACCAGAGCCGTCCCAGCATTCATGGTGATATGCCGCAATCATCTTCGCGTTATGCAGAAATTCCGCGCCGCCTGTCTGCTGTATGGCTTTGTCTATGATGCGCTCGCCTGCTATTGAATGCGTTTTCATTGACTGAAACTCTTCTTCTGTCAGCGGGCCTGGTTTGTTTAAAATAGAATCGGAAATAGCGATTTTCCCCAAATCATGCAGGCGCGCCGATGAAGCTACTAACTCCATATTCCAGCTTCGAATCTCATCAGCATAGACTTCGCGTTCCAGCATAGCTTCCATTAATAATTTGAAATATGTTACGGTGCGGTCAATATGGCCTCCGGTGTTTTTGTCGCGGTTTTCCACAAGGTCTGCGAATGTATACACAATTCCATTTTGAAGAAGCACAAGCTGTTCTGTCCGTTTTGCAAGCTGTGATGTGCGTTCCCTTACAAGTTCATCAAGCTGAAGATGGTTTCTGATGCGGTTCAGCAGCACAGGAACAGAAAACGGCTTCATTATAAAATCCACAGCCCCAAGATCGATACCGACCGCTTCGCTTACAGGATCAGTGCGGCCTGTCAGGAATATAACAGGGATTTCAGCGTACATGTCGCTTGATTTTAATTTCTTCATCGCTTCAAACCCGGTCATTTCAGGCATTTCAATATCCAATAAAATCAGGTCTGGTTTAAACTTTTCAAGGGCTACAAACATTTTCGCGGCCGAAGACAGAGCGATTACCCGGTACTGCTCTACAAGCGCTTCTTCCGCTACGGTAAGATTAGTGGCGTTGTCGTCAACCAAAAAAACGGTTTTTTGCATATGTATTACCCGTATATTTTTTCATTTTCTTCCGGTGATTTCCGCAATTCACCGGTTATTTTGATAATAATAGGCGTTTCTTTATATTCTGGCAATGCTTTTAACGCATTAAATGAATGCGGGTTTATAACAAAAAATGTTTCATTAGATTTCAGGAATCGTAATGTTACAAATAAAAAAAGGACTGCTTTCGGCACATAATTTACACGCCGAAGACAGCCCTGTTTTAGCGGCGTCTACCCGAGCCGCTGTGTCGTTTGTTTACTTGCCTTTACTGACCGAAAGAAGCCTTTATACCGTTTGTTCTTAAAGCTATCCAGTTGCCCCTTAAAGGAAGGTCTTTCTGATCGAGATAGAAATAGAAATAGAAATTTCCGCTGCGATCGGTGGGATCATATACTCTGACTTCCCCTGTATTGCCGTTAACCATCAGATTTACAGGAATGGGCTGGTTAAGGATTCCGGATGCCAAAAGATACGGCACATAATCGTTCAGAGGGAAGTTGCCAACCAGATTCATTGTTGAGTTGTTGACACTTTTATAAACCTGAGCTGAAAGACCATAAGGTATACCGCTATTTGCGATTGGGTTTTCATCATAATTCAGCCACAGAAGATAAGAATTACCGGCTCCCCATGATGCTCCGTTGAATGCAGCGTCCATAAAAACATGAATACCGAATCCGCCGTGGCCGTCTTCAAAGCCGCCCTCGTAACGGACGTTGAACGGGTACAGCATGGCACCACTTTGAGGTATTTGCATATTAACCTTTGCGAGTCTGGCATTGGCATCATTCTGATAGAGCCTATTGCTGCTTAACCCCCAGCTTCCTGAAGCAAATTGATGTTGTGGTAATACCTGGGCGAACAACGATGCGGCGATACCCATAACCAACAGTAATAAAACAAGGCGTTTCATAAACTCCTCCTTAAAAAATTTTTTTCCTTTCTGGAATGTTATATATCCCCAATTCTAGCACAGGTCATTAAAAAAGTATAGAGAAAAATTTTATTATTGGCGCAATTACACGGGAGAACGCAGATATCCCGTCCTGACCACCGGTTCGGTTTTAGAGCAGGATTCTTCATTGGGCGGCTTTAAAATCGCTGAAAAGATAAAACTTTAACCCTAAATCTACTGCTGTGCCAAGGAGGAATTCCAGCCGCCTGTGTCTGATGGCCCAGGCAGCGTTTGAAATATCATGAGAAGTAAGCGGTAATACCCAGTTTTTATCCATGAACTTGACTGTCATAAGCATTAATCTTATGGTATGGTCGAAATTGTCCTCTCCCTGCAGTACAGTATTGTCAATAGCCCGTGAAATAATGTGGGATGAGCCGATATTGTCTTTATCGTACAGCCGGAATGTTGTTCCATAGCCGCGAAGAACGGAATAATATTCCAACAGAACATCGTACATCCACGCTTCGGAAAAACCATACGGGAAGGCCAGGGAAGATACAGGAATACCTTCCTGCCTGAAAGATTGTACCGACTCAATGGTTTCCAGATAAAAATCTGTTCCCGACAGTTGACGAAGATCCAGGTGGCTAAGGGTATGGAAGCCTATATCATGCCCGCGGTTTAACGCTATTGTGCAAAACGGATTATATTCGCCTATTATAAAGAAGGTAACTTTAGCTCCGTAATCATCAAAAAAATCCAGGTATTGCTCCCATGTGTCCATATAGTCGTCATCAAATGACAGCAAAAGCCCGGCATTACCTGTCCGCGGTATCCATATAAGTGTATCTTCAAGCGTCAGTCCTGTACCTTTTTCCCGTATGATAAAACGTACTTCATAGGAAGAATTTTGCAATTTTACGGCATTATTCAAGTCATATGTAACTTCAAAATTTCTGGTTCCGTCTGTTATATTCGCTTTAACGGTAATTTGCCGGTTTTCATCAAAGATGAAGTATTTATCTATATTTGCTTCATTTTTCCTGATTATTTCGATTACCTGTTCAATGGAAAGCACCGGTGCAGTCATAAATTCCGGATGGATTTCCGGTACGATCGGAGGGATGTAAATATCGTTGGCAATGGTAACAGGACGGCTTGCGCAGGAAACCAAAAAAACAGCAAGGAGCGTACATAAAAAATGTCCTGCAGGTTTTTTCATCAGTTTATGAATTATTATATCACATTATGGTAGAATATAAACAACAGAGCGGCTTTTTAGGCAGATAACAAGAACTGCCGAACAAGTCCAATGTTTAAAGGAGCGGTGGCTATGAGCAGGTTTATTTTCGTTGTTGAAAACGAAGCGTATGAAGGGATTAAACGAATCGCGGGAAAAGCTGCGCATGATTTTGAGAAGGTATGCGGTAAAGCTCCTGATATCTTTAATTCATTTAACGGCTTTGATAACAGTGAACCATTAAATAATTATACCGTTATCTTTGCGACACTCGGAAACAGTCCTTTTACTGATAAATTAATAAGCGAAGGAAAATTCGATCCGTGTGCAATTAACGGCAGGAATGAAGTTTATCAAATTAAATTTATGGACGGTGTCTTTAACGGAGACGCAAAGGTATTGTTTATCTGCGGAAGCGATAAACTAGGAACAATTTACGGTATGTTTGCGCTCTGTGAATATATCGGGGTGTCTCCTTTGCATTACTGGGGCGATGCTGAACCTGTCCGCAATGAAAACATTGAAATTAAAAAGGATATCGAAACAGTTTCCAAAGAACCCAGTGTTAAATACCGCGGTTTTTTTATCAATGACGAGTGGCCCTGTTTCGGAAAATGGACATTCGGGCGGTTCGGAGGTTTTACGGCAGAAATGTACGACCATGTTTTTGAACTCCTTCTGCGCCTTAAAGGAAATTATTTGTGGCCCGCAATGTGGTCTTCTTCGTTTTCACTGGACGGGCCCGGAAGCCTTAACGAAGAGCTTGCAGATATTTACGGTATTGCAGTAGGAGCATCTCATCATGAACCCTGCCTTCGCGCCAGCGAAGAATGGGTAAAAGTCAAGGGACCGGATTCCGTATACGGCAATGACTGGAATTATTATACAAATAAAGACGGCCTTTTAAAATACTGGGAAGACGCTCTTATAAGGAGCGGCAAATACGAGAAGATTATAACCATAGGCATGCGCGGAGAACATGACAGCTCCATGCTGGGAGAGAAAGCCTCCCTTAAAGAGAATATTGATTTATTAAAGGACATTATTAAAAATCAGCGGGAACTTATTAAAAAACATGTTAATCCCGATATCGGCAAAGTCCGTCAGGTTTTGGCTTTGTACAAGGAAGTTGAGGAGTATTTTTACGGCAATTCCGATACTGAAGGATTAAAGGATTGGGACGAGCTTGACGGCGTTATCTGTATGTTATGCGAAGATAATTTCGGTTTTATGCGGACTCTGCCTACAGGGGAAATACGCGGACGCAAAGGCGGCTTTGGCATGTATTATCATTTTGACTACCACGGAGGCCCTGTTTCCTATGAGTGGATGCCGTCTGCGTCGTTTGAACGGACTTGGGAACAGATGTGCATGGCATATGATTACGGAATAAAGGAGATATGGATTGTCAATGTCGGTGATTTGAAATTCAACGAAGTGCCTCTTTCTTATTTCATGGAACTTGCCTTTGACTTTGAAAAATGGGGAACAAATTCTCCCAATAGTATTGATAAATACACCGCGATCTGGCTTGAAAAAACATTCGCCGGCGTTAACGCTGCGTTACGCGAAAAAATGGCACGGGTTCTTCACGGATTTATCAGGATGAACGCAATGAGGCGCCCCGAAGCGCTTAACGAAAACATTTACCATCCGTGCCACTATATGGAAACTGACAAAATGTTATCTCTTGCTGAAAACATCGAAGCTGTGAATGAAGAAGTATATTCCGCTCTTTGCGAAAACAATGAAAACGCAAAAAACGCTTATTACAGCATGATATATTTTCCCGCGAAATCAAGCATAAATCTTCTGCGGATGCATTTATACGCGGGTAAGAACAGGCATTACGCGTTTCAGGGCAGGAAGATCGCAAACGACTTCGCCGCCATGGTTACAGGATGTATTGAAAAAGACCGTGCGTTAGCCGAAGAGTTCGCATTGTTTAAAAACGGCAAATGGAAAGGAATGGAGTTGGAGCAGCATATCGGTTTTGTTAAATGGAACGAAGATAATTGCAGATATCCGCCGCGTATTCAGATAGAGCCTGCGTATAAGCCGCGCATGGTTGTTTCCAGAAAGGATCGCGGAGATATTTATACAAAAACCTACGGAAACCCCGAAAAAATTATAATAAATGATTTTCTTTATGCCGGAAATAATGAAGTGATTCTTGAAATTGCGAATGACGGTATCGGAAGTTTTGATTATGTAATTGAAATGCAGGGAACAGGCACAGATAAAGAAGCGTGTGACTGGCTTGAAATTAATAAAATGAAAGGTAATGCTGAAGTTCTTGAAGAAGTTATTGTTCGCTGTAACAGGCAAAAACTTCCAGCTAATGGCATCCAAACCGCGAAATTGATTATTAAAGACAGGGAAACAAAAGTCGCTGTCGAAATAAACGCTAAATCCGTAGTTATTAACAATCTTCCGCCAATGACATTCCTTGAAAACAACGGAGTAATTGCAATTGAAGCCAATCATTTTTGCTCAAAAAAGGATACACAAAACCCGAATTGCAAAATTAGCAGCAGTTTTACCGAGCTTAAAAATTACGGCAGAAGTTCCGGTATGAGCAGTTTCGCGGCTAATACAGCGTGCGGCAGTATGAAAGTTTTCCCGGCCTCTGTTGATTTTAATGAACATTACAACAGGGAAAAAGACGAAAGACCGTCTCTTGCTTACAGGTTCTTAATTGATGAGGCGGGAGATTATACTGTTGAAGTATGGACTACTCCGGTCAATTCCGTACAAAACAAACGCCCTCTGAGATTTATGCTGATGGCTTCGCAGAACATACAAATTGTTACTGCAATTTCATCTGACTTTAGGGCCGGAGACCCTCATTACAATGAATGGTGTCAGGGTGTGCTTGATAATATTCGCATCAGCAAAGCTGTTTTTAAATTTGCAAAAGGCGTTCAGGAAATATCGATAGGAGCGATTGATGCAGGGTTGATACTGGAACGAATTCTGGTATACGGAAAAGGCAGGGAACCGTTAAAATCCTATCTCGGGCCGCCTGAAAGTTTTTGTGTTAAATGATATTTCTCAAAAGCGTAAACTTTCGGTTTGAAAGTTTTGGGAAAGTATCAAATGATTATATTTTACGCCAATGTGTCCCACAGTTTCATTTGAAGCTTTTCTTCTTCCAAACATCCCCTGCACAGGGCAATAAAACTTTCAGCGCTTCCTCCGATATCAACCTGTGAGGAACTTGTATCGTTTACCTTGTACGAGAAAGACGCTTCGTATGATCCGCATCTTGAGCATACGGCCTTAAGAAAAATAATATCATCAGCCAGCGGAATCATTTCCTGCGTTGCTTTCCATTCACGCTGATGCCTGTCGCCGTTTAATGCTGAAATGAACACTCTTTTGCCCTGATTTGCCCATTCAAGGGTGCAAAGAAGGTTATTAAAGAACTGGCCTTCGTCTATGCAGATAACATCATATTTATCTGAAGGGATATCTTTAAGATCGTCCACATTGTAATTGTCAAAGCAGCGGTACTCCCATTTTGAATGAGTAAAGAATTCTCTTGTATCTGTTTTCGGTCTGACTACACAGCAGGGAATCCTCGCTATTGTCGCTTTATCGATCTCATTCAATAAAATGGAACTTTTTCCCGAAAACATAGGTCCCAATAACAGGGTTACTTTTCCTGTCTTCATGTTTTTACTCTTGCGCCGCGGCTTTAGAAGTGCTTGCCGCTTTGGCTGCGATGCCGCTCTTAATTGCCGCATCGGCTGCAGCCCGGGCTACCGCGTCTCTTACTCTCGGGTCGAAAGCTGCCGGAATTATATAATCGCTTCTAAGATCGTTATCATCAACAAGATTTGCAAGCGCGAAGGCGGCGGCGATTTTCATTTCGTCATTGATGTCGCTTGCACGTACATCAAGGGCTCCGCGGAAGATTCCCGGAAATGCAAGCACATTGTTGATCTGATTGGCAAAATCGCTGCGGCCTGTTCCCACAACTGCGGCACCCGCAGCTATAGCTTCGTCAGGCATGATTTCTGGTACAGGGTTTGACATAGGAAACAGTATTGCGCCAGGAGACATTGATTTTACCATTTCCTGTGTTACCGTGCCCGGCGCTGAAACACCGATAAAAACATCCGCGCTGCGAAGAACATCGCCAAGAGCTCCCTTTTTCATCTGTTTATTTGAGTTATGCGCAATTTCTTCCTTTTCGCTGTTCATATCAGGCCTTCCTTTATAAATTGCACCCTTGCGATCGCACAGTACAGCGTCGCAAAGTCCGACAGTCTGCAATAAACGGGTAACGGCAATGCCGGCAGCGCCGGCTCCAAGAATGACCGCGCTGATGTTTTCAAGTTTTTTTCCTGTAAGTTTAAGCGCGTTTAAAAGCGCGGCCAATGTTACAATCGCTGTGCCGTGCTGATCATCATGAAAGACCGGAATGTCGCATTTCTTTTTTAATTTGCGTTCAATTTCAAAACACCGCGGAGCGGAGATGTCTTCAAGATTTATACCGCCGAAACTTCCGGCCAGCAGAGATACTGTTTCTACAATCACATCAATTTCTTTTGATCTTATACATAGAGGAACCGCGTCCACGCCGCCGAATGCCTTGAACAAAACGCACTTGCCTTCCATTACAGGCATTCCTGCTTCAGGACCGATGTCACCCAATCCAAGAACAGCAGTTCCGTCTGTGACTACCGCGACTGTATTCCAGCGGCCGGTAAGCTCCCAGCTTTTTTCAGGATTCTTCTGTATTTCAAGGCAGGGTCTGGCGACACCCGGAGTGTACGCGAGAGAAAGATCTTCTCTTGTTGCTACCGGCATTTTGTTAACAATTTCAAGCTTTCCCTTCCATTGGTAATGCTTTTTCAGGGACTCTTCGGCGTAATTCATTATGGACATACTTTAACAGAAACATTTTATATTAGCAATCAGCATTAAATATTCAGTATAATTCAGGTTGTTCTAAAACCTTCAAACGTATACTGGTTGCGTCCGTTATTCTTGGATTTATACAGCGCTGAATCTGCGTGTTTAATATAATCGTTTTCTTCGTGTGAGAAATTTACAACGCATGTTGTACCGCCGATAGATACTGTTACATAATCTGCCGCATCATTTCTTTCGTGCGGTATATTGCAGCTGCGCACTTTGTTAAGTAATTTTTCCGCCATAAAAGCCGCTCCGTTTTCATCAGTGTTCGGCAGTACAACAACAAATTCTTCTCCTCCGTATCTTGCTGCAAAATCCTCTTCCCTGACAATGCATTTCGATATGGCTGCTGCAACTTCTTTTAAGCAAACATCGCCCATATCGTGACCGTAAGTGTCATTGTAATTTTTGAAAAAATCAATATCTATCATTAACAGGCTGAGTTTGCTTCCTGTACGGGACAGGGATTTAATAATCTTTTTCATATTTCCGTCAAAGAAACGTCTGTTATATATTTCTGTCAATTGATCGATTATGGTCATGGTTAAAAATTCGCCTATGGTTCCAATCTCGTCTTTTCTTGAGATTTCTTTATGTTGATGATTTAACTCCCAATCGCCCGATATTCTGCTAATGTTGTTTATCATGCGGTGAAGCGGTTCAAGCAGCCTTGCGACAAATATATTAAATATCGCAAAGACAGAAAATATGATAATTATCATTACCGTAAAAAGAACAGTCATTCCTGTTTGAAGCGCTTCCCTTAATGAAAATTTGTGAATTGCTGTTATATACCAGTCCAGAGCGTCAATTATCCCGAGTGCCGCTATTCCGCTTGTATCTTTTATATCAAATAATATTACTTCGCCGCTTATTAAATCATTTGCATGATGCATGATGTCCAATGCGGTTTGATTGCCGGTTACATGTCCTAAACTGGTTTTTTCCTTAACAAGATTTATATTACGCGCTCCGGTAATTTCACCTGAGTCGTTAAATAAAAATAAATCCGCAGTGCCGGTATAGTCCAGAAAAATGCTGCTGATAAAATATGTTAAATCTATTCCGGCTCCCACAATCCCTATAGGTACGTTCCAACTGTTAAAAACAGGAGCGTTAATCCATAGATTTGTCGCTTCCAAATCCGGATTATAATTTATGTTAATATTATAGACTTCTGTTTCATAAAGGGTTAAATCGTACCAGTAATTTTCCTGACTTTGCGGATCTATAATATAAGGCTCAAAGTCGGTAGAATAAAATATTTTATCTTTATCGTTTATCCAAAACATGGATTTTTCAAGCAATGCGCGGTTATATGCCCCTATTTCTTCAAATGCCAATTGCTGTATTACCGGATCGTCAGGATCTGAAAAATATCGTTTAACCAAAGGAGAGTCGGCCATTTTAAGCACAATTGCAATTTTTCCATTTATAAAGACTTCCAGCCTGAGCCGTTCAACTTCCAGGGTTTTTATCAGTTCATTTCTTGAATTGTTGTGTACAATCTGATACATTAAAAGTATAAAGGCTGTACTTCCAAGTATCAGAATAAAAAGAAACAGAATCGATGAAAATATAATCAGTCTGTGCCTCATGGATGTCTGGCGTTTTTTGGTGATAGGTATTGAAAAAAAATTTCTATCTGTCATGACATAAACCCTGAGTATGCCATTATATCATACTAATCATTTATTAGGCAATTTATATCAGCCCATTATACGCACATGAACTTTTCTTTTTCGAGGACCGTCAAATTCTGTAAACCAAATGCCCTGCCATGTTCCCAATAACAGCTTGCCGTCTGTAATAATTAATGTGAGTGATGCTCCGAATATGCTTGATTTTGTATGAGCAGCAGAATTGCCTTCATTATGATGAAATTCGCGGCGATCAGGGGAGATTAGACTTAACGATAGATTTACGTCCCGCGGAACATCCGGATCAGCATTTTCATTTATTGTAACGGCCGCGGTGGTATGCGGAGTAAAGACTACGCATATTCCTTCGTTAACACCGGAAGCGGCAACTGCTTTTTGAACCTGGCTGGTAATATTTAACCAATCAGTCTGAGTGTTGGTATGAACTGTAAATTCGCAAAGATTAACCATAATCATTTGAGATTAATGCAGCGGCTAATATCTGTCAATTAATTTCTTGACGATGCCATAATGATGCCTTAGAATTGTTTATACTAATTTCTTTTAGAAAAATCATTATTAGTCTTTTTCTTGAATATTAATTATAAGGAATGGTTCTTTGTGAAAAGTTTTATAATACTGGTTTTTGCACTGCTTCTTATAATTTATCCTGCGGTTTCTTCCGCCGCTCAGGATGACAACAGATCAGGAAACAATGAACTTTCCAGGCGCTTTCTGTCCAATTATGCCGTTACCTTTTATAACACCGGCATAAACAATTTTCCCATTGACGAAGCGAACGCTGTCCTTCAGACAAAGGACGGTTATATGTGGTTCGGAGGGTACAGCGGGCTTGTACGATACGACGGGAAACAATACAAAATATGGGATGCTTTGTCACCTAACGGTTTCAACAGTTCCAATGTGCGTACGCTGTGCGAGGATAGAGACGGAACGCTCTGGATCGGTACAAACGACAAGGGACTTGCTTCTTATAAAAACGGAAGCTTTACTGTATATGATAATACAATGGGTATACCGTCAAACACAATCCGCAGCATTGTACAGGCACCAGACGGCAGAATCTATTGCGGTACGCCCGACGGGCTTTTTTATATTGACGGCGATAATAACATCGTGATGGTGACCCTGGATACCGCAATTCATCCGTTTGTCGTGTCCATTTCCTGTGACGCACAAAACAATCTATTTTTGGTTTTCAACAGCGGCGAGCTTTTCGCCTATACAAGCGACGGCAGGATAGTACAATATCAATACGGCAGGGGAATAAGAGCTGTAAAATGTGTTTCTGAAAACCGAATTATAGCAGGTACGCAGGACGGAACTGTAATAATTACGGAGTTAAGCGAAAGCGGAGTTTTTTCTTCTCCCAAGATCAAGCAAACACAACTTTTGAATGTTTCGTCTTTATATGAGGATTCTAATAATTATATTTGGATATCTTCAGAAAGAGGAATTGGCTTTTTGGATACAGCAGAGAATTTCAATCATGCCGGCAATCCAAACAGTGTTGGATTTTATTCCGACATATACGAAGATTACCAAAACGGTTATTGGATTACCGGTACCCAGGGCGGGATTGTGAAGCTTACCTTGAGCGCATTTTCCAGTCTGAACAGTCTGGATCAATTTGAGACAGGTGCTGTAAATGCTGTTTTGATTGACAATGGTAAAACTTTTATCGGAGGCGATAACGGGCTTTTCATTCTGGACGAAGACGAAAAACCCTCTCTAACTGATTTTACAACGCTGATCACCGCCCGCGTACGCGGTATTTTCCGCGACAGTAATGATTATATCTGGATTTGCACATTTGCAGGAGCGATACGTTACAATCCAGAGCGGCATGAATACAGAATATGGCGGCAGCTTGACGGGCTTGCATCTGACAGAGCGCGTTGTTGGACAGAACTTCCCAACGGTGTTGTTGTGATCGGTACAGCCACGGGTGTAAGCTTTATAAAAAATGACACCGTTATAACAGCCGCTGAAGCTTTTAATACCGTTATACCAATAGAACTTCCGCAAATTACTGTGTTATCTCTTGTCTGCACTCCGGATGGAACGCTGTATATCGGCACTGACGGCAGCGGTATTTATGCCGTAAGCAAGGATGGCACAAAGCAATATAATGAATCGGACGGTCTGACTGGCGGAGTAATTTTACGGATGTTTGTAAACAAGAAAACAAACGGTGTTTGGGTGTCATCCTCACGCGGTTTATGCTATATTGATGAAAATAAAAATGTGCGAGTAATTAATAAAATTCCTCCGTATACCTTTCTTGACATCATGCAGCATAATAACGAACTTATTTTACTGACCAGCTCAAATGTTATGCGCACAGACGCTGACGCGCTGCTTGATCCGGATCTTCCTTTCGAGCTTATTTCCGCGGGCAAGTCTTCCGGTCTTACATCTTCGATAAATTCCAATGCATGGAATTTAATCAACGAATTCGGCAGTCTTTTTATATGCTGCGAAAGCGGCGTAAATGTATACGATTTTGAAGCCGGAAACACTTCATTTATTCCTTTTGCCGGTATAGCCAGAATTGATGTGGACGGTACGGAATACTTAAATTTCTCGGAAAAAATTTTAATGCCGCGCGGTACCGATCGCCTAACCATAGAACTGTCTTATTTATCCTTCGGATTTTTAGATAACGCAATGCTGCGTTATATACTAATTGGACAGGACAGTGAGGCGCGGTCTGTATCAAAAACCGAAGCGCTCGGTTATTACCTGTCATACACAAACCTTAGGGGTGGAAATTATACACTGCAGATCTGGACAGAAGATATGTCCGGAAATACCGGCAATTTTATTGAAGTAGGTTTTTTTAAAGAGTTAAAATGGTTTGAATATTTTATTGTATGGCTGGCCATTGCGTTGACAGCGTTGTTTTTAATCGCCCTGCTGTTAGCTGCCATTGTAAGGATTAAGAGCCGCAAGGATCGTGAAAAGCAGCGTGAATACCGCGCTATCATTTCGCAGGCTTTAAGTGCCATCGCAAACGCGATAGACGCGAAAGATTCCTATACAAGCGGACACTCGGTGCGTACAGCAGCATATTCCGTTGAAATCGCAAGACGTCTGGGTATGGATAAAAATTTTATCGAGAATCTTTATTATGTTGGACTTTTACATGATGTAGGCAAAATTGGAATTCCAAATGAAATCATCAACAAGCCGGAAAAACTTACCGAGGATGAATATAACGCCATGAAGCATCATCCCAACATCGGACAGGAAATTTTAAAAGATATCACTACGATCAATAATCTTACTGCTGGAGCCGCTGAGCATCACGAACGATGGGACGGCAACGGTTATAATCGCGGTATTATCGGCGAGAAAATTTCACTGGAGGGGCGTATTATTGCGGCAGCCGACACTTATGACGCAATGTCGTCCAATCGTTCTTACCGTAAAGGGCTTCCAAAAGAGGTAATAGCTGAGGAGTTCAAAAACGGTAAGGGAAAACAATTTGATCCAAAAATTGCTGAAATAGTAATTGATATGATCGAAAATGATCACTTTAGCGCGATTAATATTAATAAGATTATTGATATTAATGATGGAAATACGCGATAATTCACATATATGTTAAATTTTTTCAATTTTTGGCGTTATTACGGACTTGGCCGGGATGAATATAAATCATGTATAAAAACAGCGTTCATTAATAATATCGCAGCTTTACGCTGGGCAAATTTGGTTTTTTTTGCATTGGCGATCTTTTTTTCCATTTTCCCTGTTATCATTGAAAAAAACTTCGTTAAAGCAAGTTATTATGTTAGTTCGGCTTTTGCCGCTTTTTTATTATTTCTTGTTGCTTGCTACCAAGACCGGCAGATTCAAAATGAAAAACATATTAGTAAAGGATTTCTTATGGCATTGATACTTGCTTATTACGCGAATGTAATGTTTTTTGGTTTATTTCTGGCTGTGTGGGCTGAACCGGAAAAAATTGCCGGATCATTTATTGGAATCATAATATGTGTTTTATTTCTTTTTAATATTTCTTCTGTGTTATATTTATGTTTAATCCTTATTACTTTAGCATTTTATATAACAGCAATTATCACTGTTAAAGTACCTTCGGTATGGAATTATGATATTCAGAATGCTTTTTTTGCCGGTGCTTTAAGTCTGATTTTCGGCTGGCAAATCATTATGAACCGGTTAACAATGATATCAAAAGCAAAAAAATTAAAAGACGAAAATACAATTGACGAATTAACACAGTTAAAAAACCGCAGGGATTTCATGAGCACTTTTAACAGATTTCTTACCAATCACCGGCAATCGGACAGATTTCTTTATGTCGCTCTTTTGGATATTGATTGTTTTAAAAATTACAATGATCATTACGGACATCCTCAGGGCGATGAATGTCTGCGTAGAATCGGAAAAGCACTGAATGGCTTAAAAAAAGACAAAGGCATTTATGCGGCTAGAGTAGGCGGGGAAGAGTTTGCCCTGTTATGGCATAATAAAGATTCTACAGACGCTGAAAACATAGGCTTATATTTGAACCAATTAATAAGGGATTTAAATATACCTCACGAAAAATCTTCTGTAGTGCCTTGTGTTACAATCAGCATCGGAATACACGTAGCAGAATGCGGTATTTCGCATGACATTAAAGATTTATACAATCTGGCTGACAAAGCGCTTTACGCCGCGAAAAATAACGGACGCAACTGTACGGTTGTAAGCAAGTAAATATGAAAAGATACTGAATTTGTCTATGAAAACCGATCTTGTTCTTTTTGATCTTGACGATACATTGATGGCATTCGATCTTGTAACAATCAGGGCATGGAAGAAAGCAATTGATATTTTTATTGATATTAATAATATAAAAATTGATAAACAGCACGAAAGATGGTGATTGTAATGAAAGAATTTATAATAAGGTTATCCCCGCGGCCTTGCTGTTTGCCATCGTTTCTTCATCCCAAATTGAAACCTGTACTTCTCCTATATGCGCTTTTTTAAGCAGGAGCATGCATAATCTCGACTGCCCGATACCGCCTCCCATTGTAAGCGGAAGTTTTCCTTCAAGCAGCATTTTATGGAACGGATAACCGCGCCTTTTATCGCAGTCCGCTTTTTTCAATTGGGAATTAAGCGATTCTTCGTCAACACGGATACCCATTGAAGAAATTTCAAATGCGCACTCCAGTATATCATTCCAAAACATGATGTCGCCGTTCAATGTCCAATCATCATAATCAGGAGCGCGTCCGTCATGTTTGACGCCGGATTTTAAAACATCGCCGATTTGCATTATGAACACTGTCCTGTGTTCTTTAACATAGGCATTCTCTCTTTCTTTGCATGACATTTCCGGATACATATCCTCAAGCTGCTGCGATGTTATGAATTTCACATTACGCGAAAGATTAACAGTCAGTGCGGGATATAGTTCGTTGATTTTTTCTGCTGTATCGCAAATTGAGTTAACAATCGCAGTAACAGTTGTTTTTAGCAGAGTTTCATTGCGCGACGCCTTGTCGATTACTTTTTCCCAATCCCATTGATCTACATATATTGAATGCAGATTATCCATCTCCTCATCGCGGCGTATTGCGTTCATATCGGTATAAAGTCCTTCACCGGCCGGGAAACCGTAATTATAAAGCGCCATGCGTTTCCACTTTGCAAGCGAATGAACTATCACAGCATTTGTTCCGGTTTCTTTTATTTCAAATTCAACAGCTCGTTCAATACCGTTCAAATCGTCGTTCAGACCGCTTTGCGGCTCTACGAACAACGGCGCAGATACACGCTTTAAGTTGAGTGTTTTTGATAAATTATCCTCGAACAGCCGCTTAATAATTCCAATAGCAGTCTGCGTTTCATATATTGGCAGTGCGGATTTATAATTGCCGGGTTTAATAAATTTGCTCATATAAACTCCATATTTTCCTTTACATTAAAGACACAATTAAAACAAGTATTACTCTTTTAAACAGTATATCAAAAAAACTTTTTTTCTGCTAAGATAATTATATGATTTACCGCGATATCGGAAAAACAGGAAAGAAAGCAGGTATTATCGGGTTAGGCAGCGAACATTTGGACGGTAAATCTTATGAGCAGGTTAAAGATGTAGTTGATGCAGCACTTGATCATGGCATTAATATTTTTGATGTGTTTATGCCCGGAAAAGAAGTCCGCGAAAATATTTCCAGGGCATTGGGATCGCGCCGTAAGGATGTATTAATACAGGGACATATCGGCTCAACAAATATTGGACAGCAGTATGATATAAGCCGCGACTTGCCCACAGTTAAGCGTTTTTTTGAAGAACATCTGCGCATATGCGGAGGGCATATTGAATTCGGGATGCTGTTTTTATAGATACCGATGATGATTACAATAATGTTTTTGAATCAGAAATTGCGGGTTATGCTTTAAAGTTAAAAGTCTCGTGCATAAGGGAAGCGAATGTACAAAATGCGGAAACTGTGAAAGCCGCTGTCCTTTCAGCGTTCCCATAATTGAAAATATGGAAAAAGCTGAAATGTATTTTAAATAGAATTAAATGAACCCTGTATAATTTAAGGCGGTAATACATGGAAATTGTTCTTGTTGTAATTGCTTTCCTGTTTCTATTAACCGGATTTCTGGGTTCGGTTATTCCTGTATTACCGGGTCCTCCTTTAAGCTTTATTGGATTATTACTGATTCAATGGAGCGGATACGGAGAATACAGCATTGTTTTCCTGCTGATATGGGGTGCTGTCACAATAGCAATGATGGTAATTGATAATTTGCTGCCAGCATGGATGACCAAAAAATTCGGCGGTTCCCGAAAGGCTGTAATCGGATCGGTTCTGGGGCTTATTGTTGGAGTAATATTTTTTGCTCCGTTAGGAATTTTACTTGGACCGTTTCTGGGCGCACTAGCAGGAGAAGTGCTTAATAACCGGCTTCTTGCAAGAAAAGAAAGAATCAAAGCCGCCGCTAATGAGCAGACAGAAAAAAATGAAGAACCGCAGACTCCGGCAGCTGAAAAAACCAATCCGTTAAAGGTAGCGTTCGGCGCATTTCTTGCTTTCATTTTAGGTACAGGAGCCAAGCTTATTATAGGTTCAATGATGATATATTATGCAATCACCGCGGTATTTAAATAAAAATACAAGAACAATATTTAATCGCAAATATGGCATGTTTTCAGTTTAGGCAGAAAACAACCTGCGGTCACGGCTCGAAGCGTTGATACCATTCTGGATTTTTGTTATAATATCTTTTACAAGCTTATGTACAAACCTTATAAAACTCCGGTGATGAAGGTCTCGCCTGATATCAAACTTCCCGAGCCGCGAATATCCAAGTTTGTTCTTTTCCTGCTAAAAATGACTGCAAGACTTTATCTTTTTTTATTTTACGGCGTATCTAAAGCTGTTCTTCATAAGGAAAGGACTCTCTTTGAAGCTTTTGACAGGGCATTATCCGGAAAAAGCAGATGTATAATCGCCTTCAGGCATCCAAATGGGGGAGAACCGCAGTTATTGGCATGGTTCTTTCTTTTTCATCTAAAAAGATGCGCAGCAAAACATGGTGTACATTTTGTACATTGGCCTCATGCGATATTTGTTTATGGCTATGATGTGGTTCGATGGGGCGGCTGGGTAGCACGTTATGTTATGCCAAATGTCGGAGCATTGCCGATTTATCATTCAAAAATGGATTCCAAGGGAATGACCGGAATATACAAAGCAATTTCTGACGGCCCGTTTCCTGTAGCAATTGCGCCGGAAGGACAGGTTTCTTATTCAACTGATTCTGTTCCGCGCCTTGAACCCGGAGTCATCAGAATTGGTTTTAACGCCGTCCAGCATCTTGAAAAAAAGAACACAAACTGCCCTGTAGAAATTCTTCCGCTGTCAATTCATTACCGTTTTGGTTCATGGGGAAAATTAACCGTTGAAATACTTTTAAGGTATGTTGAAAGATTCTGCGGATATTCCCGCAGGGAAGAAAGAAAACTTCCTTTTGAAGAAAGAATCCGCAAATGCAGAGATCATATACTTGAAATAAACGAAGAACGCTACGGTATAAAAAATGCCCCTTCGCTTTCAGCAGAAGACCGCATGGAGATAATCGCCAATACCGCGCTGGAAACAGCCGAGCGAAAACTGGGTTTAAAAAAAGAAGGTGATTTTTTCACACGGCAGCACAGGGTGCGCCAAATTTGCTGGGATCGGATTTATCTGCCCGGCGTATATAAAGACACTCTGAATAGCATGACGCAAATCAAGCGCAGCGTTATGGATCTAAAAGCGGGAGAAGCATGGTATATTTCACGGCATCAGGAACTTGCAGACCTTTGCTGGTACTTCCGCGGACACCTGCCGGCTGAAAATGACGCTCTTCATACAAAAATTGAATTTATTCAAAACCTCCATGATTTTGCCAACCGCACAATGGGCGGCGCTTACGCGAATAGGGTAAGCATCTTTCCGCGAAAAGTGATTATCAAGGCAGCTCCGGTCATTAATCTGACAGAGCGCCTTAGTCAATATAATGAAGACAGAAAAGCCGCGATAACTGGTACATTATCCGATCTTGAAAAAGCTTTCCTTGACAATATTGATGAAATGAACAGGGCGGAACAAGGATAAAATTTTTATTCACCTGATTTGTATAGCTGTTTTTAAGGTAGTTTGTCTATAAGGTGTTCACATTATAGACAAACTCTATATAGCCATTCTTTTTTATTTTTTATATATTATTAATCAGGGGAGTTTATATGTCTGCAATTACAGAAAACAAACAAGGTTTAAAGGTACTGTCCGCCGGAGCGTGTCTTCAGCTTTTTCTCGGAATTATTTATGTCTGGAGCGTTTTTAAAAATCCTGTCAGCGCGTATTACGGCTGGGCTCCTCCTGATGTCGGGCTTACAGCTTCGTTCATGCTCTGTTTTTTTGTTATTGGGATACTCGCGGGAGGAAAAGCCCAAAGTAAATACAGCGTCCGTGTTTTAGTTTTAGCAGGCGGGATTATGGTCGCGCTGGGAATGTTCTTTACCGCGCTTATTCCCCAGAATACTGCACCTGTATTCCTTATATACCTGTTTTACGGCGTGATTGGCGGTTTTGGCGTGGGAGTTGCGTATAACTCAATTATTACCGCCGCGCAGAAATGGTTTCCCAAGAACAGAGGATTCGCGACAGGCATATCAGTCTGCGCGTTCGGGCTTTCTACCGTGATTTTCGCTCCGCTTGTTACAATGCTTAATAATATTTTTAAATCCAATATTAACTATACCTTCTTTATTTTAGCGGGCGTCTTCGCGGCTGCTGTGCTTTTATTATTCAGTTTTATAAAAACACCCGAACAAATTCCAAACTCCGCTCCTGCCGCTCTTAAAGGAAGGCAGTACACAACACTTGAAATGATAAAGACGCCGCGCTTTTATTTAATTGCGCTGTCATTGATGTTCGGCACATCAGTTTTCTTTATCATCAATCCGGATCTTAAAGATCTGGCTGACAGCAGGGGAATGGAATCATTTGCGACATACCTTGTTATGTTTGTAGGCATCGCGAACGCGCTCGGCAGGCTTGGCGCGCCGCTTCTTTCTGACAAGATTGGAAGGGAAGGCGCTGACATCATCATTTTGTCGGTAACAGCGCTGGGCGCATTTGGGCTATGCTTTGCCCAGGGTATTCCGCTGATCGTAATAATCGCCTTTGTCGCGTTTTGTTACGGCGGGTATTCAGGGCTTTATCCGGTTCTGACATCGGAAAATTTCGGAATAAAAAACATCGGCTCCAACTACGGTGCCGTAATGATCGGGTTTATGCTTTCGGCGCTTTTATTCCCTGTCATTGTAAATCAAATTGAAAATCAGATCACAAAGTTTATGATACTCGGCATTCTTGCCGCCCTTGGAGCGGTTCTTGTTGTTATTCTAAAAATAATTAATTCAAAAAAAGCAAAGGATTCAAATGAATGAAACGCCTTTTAATGGGCAATGAAGCAATTGCCCTTGGCGCGATTCGCTCAGGTGTAAGTTTTGTCACAGGTTACCCCGGCACTCCTTCTACGGAAGTGCTTGAAACAGTGGCAAAGCACAATGACGGCAGTATATATGTTGAGTGGTCTGTTAATGAAAAAGCGGCGCTTGAGGCCGCGGTCGGCGCCGCGTTCGCCGGCGCGCGCGTTATGGTAACGATGAAACAGGTCGGCCTTAACGTTGCATCCGATCCGCTGATGAGTCTTGCGTATCTTGGCGTGAAAGGCGGAATGGTAATAGTTGTTGCTGACGATCCGGGACCGATTTCTTCCCAGACAGAGCAGGATACCCGCTATTTTTCAAAACACGCGAAAGTCGCGCTGTTCGATCCGTCCACGCCGGAAGAAGCGTACACAATGATTGCGGACGCGTTCGCTCATTCGGAAAAGTACGGCTCTCCTGTGTTGTTCCGTCCAACAACGCGCGTCTGCCACAGCTGCGCTTCCGTTGAAATCCTTGATAATCTTCCGAAAATTAAACCCGGCGGATTTATAAAAGATCCCGGCTGGGTAATTTTCCCGCGCCTTGCATACGCTAATAAATTTAAAATGATAGAAAACCTTAAAGCGATGAGCGAAGAGTTTTCTGATTACAGATATAATTCTGTTATAAACATCACCCCTGAGCCAGTCAGCAAGGGGATTGTATCCGGAGGAGTCAGTTACGCCTATACGCTTGAAGCGTTATATACTAAAGCATCATGTGAAGAAATCAGAGAAAATATAAAATGCAAACTTCTGAAAATATCTACATATCCTTTCCCGGAAAAACTCGCGCTTAGATTTTTACAAGAACTTGATGAGGTACTTGTTATCGAAGAACTTGATCCTGTAATTGAGAGCGAACTCCTTCGCCTTTGCGGAGTTCATCATCTTAATGTAAAGATATTCGGCAAAGGAAGCGGTCACATTCAAATCGCCGGAGAAAACTCTCCGGATACTGTTATGAAAGCGATTAAGGTTTTCTTTGATAATTCTGAATCAATAACAACCAGTCCACCTGATTCTTCATTCCTGACTTCTCATTCTACACTCCCATCTCTTCCTGTCCGTCCTCCTGTGCTGTGCGCGGGATGTCCGCACCGCGCATCTTTCTTCGCGGTTAAGGAAGCGTCGCAGCAAATGCAGCGTGCAAATGGAAAACGCGCGGTTTTTTCCGGCGACATCGGCTGTTATACGCTTGGAAACGCTGAACCGCTCAATATGGTAGACACATGTTTATGTATGGGCGCCGGCATCACTGTCGCGCAGGGACTGCAGCGTATTGAACCTGACACTGCGCATTTCGCTTTTATCGGGGATTCTACTTTTTTCCATTCAGGCATTACAGGAATAATAAACGCTGTTTACAACCAGAGCGATATTATCGTTGTTATTCTTGATAACTCGACAACCGCAATGACAGGCAACCAGCCGCATCCGGGAATGGGCATTACAATGATGAACACCAGACCGGATAAAATCAGCATCGAAAAAATTGTGGCAGCTATCGGCGTTTCGGCAATTGTAAAAGTAAATCCCTTTGATCAGAAAGAATCAATGGAAGCGGTCCGTAGTTTAATGGAAATGAAAGGAGTGCGGGTGCTTTTATTTGAAGCGCCATGCGTTAATATAAAGGGATCAGCCGCCGGTGACCAAAGATCAGAGAAAGCTGAAATAAAAGCGGATAAATGCACAGGATGCACCGCATGCGTCAGAAAACTTGGCTGCCCTGCCATGAGTCTTGCGGACGGAAAAGCTGTAATCAATTCTCCGCTTTGTACAGGATGCGGCTTGTG
>WQSQ01000010.1 GCA_009787775.1 Treponema sp. | reverse complement strand
AAAAGTATGAAATACTTGTTCGGACACCTTCTTTAATTGTAGTTTTTTCGTACTATTTCGCAGAAATAGGAGAAAAAACGAGGGCTGTTCAAGAAGTAACCAACTTCTTGGACAGCCCCGGTATTCTTCGTGCCTGTCACCATATGTGTGTACTCCGCTGCCTGTAGCGTACTTTTGCTACCTGACAACGCTATGAAAATGTGGTCTCTGACACTTAAGCGTATACTGTACTACTGGGAGCGCACAACACGAAAGCCGGTTCTACCATCCCAGACCTCCGGATAAGTGCCGAGCCGCCTTGCCGAACGGATGACATCTTCTGAATGGCCAAAACCCCCGCCGCGAATCACGCGGTTGGTACCAGAAGAAGCGCCGCGCGGATCGGTCTGCGCGCCTTGGGGGTATGATCCGCGCCAGTCCCAGCACCATTCCCCTACGTTCCCGCTCATATCGTATAGACCAAGTGAGTTGGGTGTTTTAGTTCCTGCAGGATGTGTACTGTTTCCGCTGTTGTCTGTATACCACGCTACGGTGCTCGCGTTATTGCTCCCGGAATATGTATAGATTAAGGGGTCTCTGCCTCCTCCCTTGGCAGCGTACTCCCATTCTGCTTCTGTCGGCAGGCGGTAACCGTTTGCGTTCCAGCTGCATGTTATGTTATTACCGGAGCCGCCGTAAACAGGCGTTAATCCTTCTTTAAGGCTCCTCTTGTTACAGTACTCTATAGCTTCATACCAGTTTACATAATACATTGGATAATTATCTCCTTCGCCGTGCAAAGACCATGCTCTATACCCCATATCACGCTGTTGGCGAACCGTTGTTCCCATAATTTCAAACCATTCTTTCTGCGTAACTTCGTATATACTCATATAAAAGCTGCTGACAGTTACCTGCCTGACAGGTCTTTCGTCACTTTCGCCTCCGGAAGCGCTTCCCATCTGGAAGGTTCCGCCGTTTATTCTCACCATGTTGGCGGGAATCGCACTTGGGTTTGGAGACGGCGAAGGATTAGGTTGTGGTGTCGGACTTGGCGAAGGCGAAGCTCTCGAACCAAGATAGGCGGAATTCGCGCCCGCGAACCTTAATGAAAGTTCAGGGTGCTGTATACCGTTAGTTGCGTTTGTAACACTGCCCATTGTTCTGTCAAATACTTCATATACGCTTAATCCCGGTGTTTTTAGATTTGTTAATAAATGACTTGTGAATAAACCGTTACGGCCTGTACCGTCCGCTGCTGTCGAATTGGCTCCTGTCGCGTACATTACTATACTTCCGCCGGGAGCGCGGCTTACTACTGTAAGTCCTCGGCTTCCGCTTCGCGCCCAGCCGAATGGATTGTCGCGGCATGCGTCAAGTACAATCATGTTTAACTCATTTCCGGCTTCACTCATGGTATCAAGTACAAATTGAAGTGAAACCGCTCTATCGCGTAATTGATTTTCAGAGCGTATATTATCGGCTGTTACTGGAATTAAATAATTCTCCCCGTTGGACTGCACTCCGTGACCAGCGTAAAAGAAAAAGCCGTAAGTATTCCGTGAACCGCTGAGTCTTCGCTTTAGGTTTAACACAGCGTTTTCAATTTGTTCAAGATTTCCGTTTAAAACCTTATCTACTGTAAATCCCAAATCCTTTAAAGCTGTTTCCATGTCATTGGCGTCATTTACAGGATTTGTTAGAGTAGAGATACCGGAATAATTGGAGTTTCCTATTACCAAAGCGTATTTCTGCGGAGCGGAAACATTCTGCTGCGCAAAGAGCACATATCCGATTGTTAAAATTAAGACAAATAATAGTGTTTTATTCATATGTATCTCCTTATTTTGCGCGACGATCAATATCTGGCAATAAGCCAAACCTCTTATAAAAATTTATAATTTCCGGTTAACATTTCTATGCAATAAGTGCAGCGCAAATAATAATAAAAGAGTATTTTTTAATCCATCATAAAACAACATAACAATTATAACATAATTTTGACAATTTATCAATTATTAAGACTGTAATTACACAGAAATCAATTTTTAGCATCGCTTGTATGAACATCCGCATAGTTGCATCGAAGGCTGGGCTGTCCAAGAAGTTTCGAACTAAAGTTCGGGTTACTTCTTGAATAGCCCTCGTTTTTTCTCCTATTTCTGCGAAATAGTACGAAAAAACTACAATAAAGAGGGTGTCCGAGCAAGTATTTCATACTTTTCGGACACCGCCACAAGCTTTGACGCGCATGTCCACCAATGCTTGACGCGTATGTCCACCAATGCTTGACGCGTATGTCCACCAATGCTTGACGCGTATGTCCACCAATGCTTGACGCGATCCTACACCAATGCTTGACGCGCATGTCCGCTAGGCCCTGGCATTATTGCGCCGCCAGAGCTTTCTATTAGGGAGTTACTTATTGACAATTTAAGTATGTTTTGGAACAGTCACAATTCATTTACAGTTGAATCAAAACTATATTTTTTATAAACTGTCTTCATGAAAATTATCACCCTTGGCGATGAGCTTTTGCGGAAAAAAGCGGAAAAGATTAAGTCATTTGATGAAGAAGTTGAGAATACCGCCAAACAAATGCTTGAAATATTAAAGCGGGACAGGGGGATAGGGGTAGCGGGGCCCCAGATTGGGTTTTTAAAACGTATATTTGTTACACATGTCGAAGGTGACGGAGGGCGCGTTTTTATCAATCCGTCAATACTTGAAACGTCTGTTGACACTGTTAAATTTGAAGAAGGCTGCCTTTCGGTTCCGGGTATTTACGCGGATGTGGTGCGTTCTGAAACTGTTAAAGTACAGGCATGGAATGAAAAGGGGCGTCCTTTTACGCTGGAGGCGAGCGGGCTTCTTGCGCGCGTTATCCAGCATGAATACGATCATCTTAACGGAGTGATTTTTCTGGATTATGTGCCGGAAAAAAAACGGGAGAAGCTTGTCGCTAAATTTGAAAAAATGCAGAAAGATGCTTCAGGAAAGCGTGTTCGCAGTTAAAGCGGCGCAGCAATATGAAAGTTCTGTTTGCAGGCAGTCCCGGGATAGCCGTTCCTTCACTTGTTAAACTTTGTAATACAGAAGGAATTGAGATAGCAGGCGTGCTTACAAACGCCGATACTGCAAAAGGCAGGCATGGTACGCCGCAGCCGACAGAGGTTGGAGAAGCTGCGCTTGGACTGCAGAATGTTTCACCCTTTCCTGTAATTAAACCGTTAAAACTTGACGCTTGCGCAAGGGAATATATTTCTTCCCTTAAGCCTGATCTTCTTGTTTCTTTTGCCTACGGACGAATTTTCGGTCCCAAGTTCTTGGCGATATTTCCGCTTGGCGGCATAAATATCCATCCAAGCCTTCTTCCCAAATACAGAGGCCCTTCTCCGGTACAGGCTGCAATTTTAAACCGCGATACTGTTACAGGAATATCAATTCAAAAGCTTGCGGTACAAATGGACAGCGGAGATATTCTTTCTTCCATGGAGCTTGAGCTTACAGGCAAAGAGACATCAGTTTCTCTGAGCAGCATTATTGCTGTAACAGCCGCTGATATGCTGCCTGATGTATTGAAAAAAATCGCAGACGGTACTGTAAAGCCTGTTAAACAGAACCATAATCTTGCAAGTTACTGTTCCTTAATTAAAAAAGACGACGGAATCATCGACTGGAGCCGCTCTGCATTCCAAATTGAGGCTAAAATACGCGCTTTTGATATTTGGCCTTTATGCAGGACTATTCACAACGGGCGGGAACTAATAATATTAAAGGCGGATGTATACAAGGGAGATCACAGTAAAGGCGCGCAGTACGGCCAGGTCTTGGGAACAGATAAAAATAATGGTATACTGATACAAACAGGAGACGGGATTCTCTCTGTAACAGAGCTTCAGTACCAGTCAAAAAAAGCGCTCCATTGGCGTGACTTCCTAAACGGAGCGAGGGATTTTGCCGGGTATGATCATTGTACGACAGTGCTAGGCCAGTGATTACAGGCTCACAATTTACCTGACCGCTTTGCCGGATAACGGTCAGGATTGATATACGAGGCGATTATGGAGTTTAATTTAAGTTCAATAGAAGGCTATATAGCAAATCATCTGAGGCTGTTTATTTTATCAGTAATAGGGTTAATTGTTCTTGCCGGTATAGTTGCCGTTTCGGTTTTCTTTATCGCTGTGCGCGGCGAAGAACAGACTATGGTTCCTGATGTAACTGGCAAAGAACTTACTGCGGCTTTGCTTGAACTTCAGGTTAAGGAATTATACCCCCGAATACAGCTTCGTTATACACAAACATCAAGAGACAAGGGACTTATTCTTGAACAGGATCCTCTTCCGGGATCGATTGTAAAAGCAGGACGGCGGATACGTCTTGTTGTCAGTCAGGGCGTTGTTGTAAACAGGATTGAAAATTTTGTCAGCCGCAACATTGACGAAGTGCGCATGGATTTAATGACATTGCAGACTGCAGCAGGGGGGCTTCCGCTGCTTACAATAAAAGAGCCAATGATGTACGAATTCTCGCCGGAAAGGGCGGGAACCATTCTTGCGCAAAAGCCTGAACCTGGAGCGGAAATCTCAGGGCCGCTGTCTTTGGAATTTGTCGTAAGCAGGGGACGCGATAATCAGACAATAACAGTGCCGCAGTTTACCGGCCTTACAGTTTCTGCAGCGCTTGAACTTATATCTTCAACAGGAATTAATTTTCAGTTTGCCGCAAGGGAAAGAAACGACGGCGAAAGGGGAGAGACAGTTGTTTCGCAGTCGTTTGATGAGAGCAGTGTAATTCCGGTTAACACTCTTGTTCAGCTGACGGTTACAATGCCTGAAAGGCTTGCGGATAACGAAGTCTTCGGGGTGTTCAGTTATACAATTCCGAGGAATCCCTATCCTCTGGCGGTACGCCTTGAAGCATTGTTTCCGTCGGGAGAAATGCGGCGGCTCATAACAGTGAACTACACCGGCGGAGAATTTACAGTTCCGTATAAACTGCCGTCAGGCACAGTGCTGATTCTTTCAATGTTAAACCGCGAACTTTTAAGAGAGGCAATAGGAGATTAAAACTATTCCATTAACAGCTGGCGTATTATATCAATCTGATTTCTGAGATTCGCAATTTCCCTTTCCTGAGCTGTATTCGCAGTTGTAAGACTTGTAACAGTCTGATTTAGCGCAGTTCTCTCTGTTTCAAGCGCTGTAATTGTTCTGTTTCTTTCCGCGGCATTTGTTTCAAGAGTTGATATTGTCCTGTCTTTTTCCGTATTGTTTGCCTGAAGCGTTCCTATTGTCCTGTCTTTTTCCGCGTTATTTGTTTCTAGAGCTGTAATTCTCCTGTCTCTCTCTGTTGCATTGGATTCAAGCGCTGTTATTGTTCTGTTCCTTTCCGCGATATTTGTTTCAAGTGATGATATTGTTCTGTTTCTTTCGGTAATATTTGTCTCAAGAGTTGATATTGTCCTGTCTTTTTCCGTATTGTTTGTCTGAAGCGTTCCTATTGTCCTGTCTTTTTCCGCTGCGTTTGTTTCAAGAGCTGTAATCCGCCTGCTTCTTTCCGCGGCATTTGTTTCAAGCGTTGAAACGGTTTCGCGTAACGAAGAAACTGTTTCTTCCATTTCAGCAAAAAGGAGCGCCTGGCCGCCGCTTCCTTCATTGAGCGCGTCAATGATTTTCTGCATTTGCGAAACTGTTTCTTCCAAATGCGCATTCTTTTCGATTAATTCAAGCCCTGTGTCATCGGTGCCCTGGAATCTCTGCATTTCGTCAATTAAAATATTCATTGAGCCGATTAGCTGATTATATAGTTCCTTTCTGGTTTGATATGAAGGCGATAATGTTACCGCATTATTATTGTTTAAATACCGTAAATTTTCCAATGTATGTGAAGCAGTGCTGTATTGCCTGTTCTGAATTAATGCGCCGATTAAAGTGAAACCTCCGGCAAACTGGGCATCTATTGCCGCAATACTGTTCTGTTCACTTGTAAGAGATTCCAGTCTGCCTGCAGCAGAATCAAGTTCGCTTTCAGTCCTTTGCCGGGAAGCGGAAAATTCTTCTATTCTTTCAATGAGCTGAGCGCGGAGAACAGCTTCCCTTAACCGGTATTCTTCAAGGATTTTTGAGCGTTCATCCTGTAAAATAGATAAATCGTCGCGGTATGTTTTCTGCAATCCAAGAAGAGATTCCTGTGCGTTCAATTGTTCCAAAGACATATTCTGACTGTCAAATTGCATTAAAAAAAGCTGCGTATCTACTTCTTCAAGGCGGGAAATAATTATTGATATTTCCCGCTCCTTTGCAGCCAATTTTTCCGTCATATCCTTTCTAATTTCTTCGATAAGGGCTTTCTCTGTCAGATTGTAAACAGCGCCTCCTGTCCTGGCCTGTTCGTCAATTCTTCCGTTAAAATGAACTAAAAGAAACGCGCCTGCGGCTAAAACAATCAAGGCGGTAATGTTTACAGATAACGGAAAGAAAGCGCCGCTTTTTTTGGCTTTTACATTTCCTCTTTTATCTTCTTTTTCATTCTGCGGAACAAACGGAGATTGTGAAAGCGCTGTACGGTTTTTTTCGGTAATTCCGTTAATATGTGCAAGTATCTCCTGCTGTTCTTCCCTGGAAATACCCGACTTTTCATCAAATACTATATCTTTATTGTTCATAAAAACGTTTCCTGCATTATCATTTTGTTTTCATTACCTCAACTCCGTTCCAGTTTTCAGGCGGAGGATTAGAGGCGTATTCTGCGCACCTGCTGTAAAGGCTGCGTGCGTTAAAATCACCCGGCAGTATACTCAGCGCTTCCTTAAACTTTACAGCGGCTTCAGTAAATGATCGGCGGTAGTAAAGTTTCATTCCCTGATTATGCAGGGGCCACGCTCTTTGTTCGTCTGGTGTCAGCGTCTTTTTAACGGTAAAAATACGCACCCCTTTTGTTTTGCCCTTAACCGCTACAGTATCCAAAAGCCTGTAGTGAAGCCCGTATTCCGCCGCTCTTTTCCGCAGTTCTTCGAACAAACTTTCAGAAATTAAAATCTCGGAATGATAAGTTTTGGTTAGTCCTTCCATGCGGGACGCAAGATTTACAGCGTCTCCTATTACAGTGTAATCCATTTTCCGCTCGCTTCCTATATTGCCGACTGTAACCTCTCCGTAATTAAGTCCGATACCGATATGGAATTCACATTTTCCGAGTTTACGCTGGTTATCATTGAACTTATTAACAGCGTCGATCATTTCAAGTCCGGAGAGAACTGACTGTAATGCGTCATCATCATGTTTTTCCGGGGCTCCCCAGAATGCCATGATTGCGTCTCCGATATATTTGTCTACAATGCCGTTTCTGTTATATATAATATCCACCTGACCTGTAAAATAACGGTTAAGTGAATTAACAAGGTCGTCAGGCGCCATTCCTTCGGAAATTGTTGTAAAGGATCTTATGTCGGAAAAAAGAATTGAAAGACAGCGGTTATCGCCGACAAGCATTTTTTCAGGGGATGCGAAGAAACGCTCTATTACATCGTTTGGAACATATTTCTGAAAAATCTGTCTTATGCGTTCTTCCTTTTTTCCGGCGATGACCGCATCAAAAGCATAATGTTTTATCTGGGAGTAAGCGCTGTCAAGTTCTTCCGTCATTTTATTAAAAGACTGCGCCAAAAGGCCGGTTTCGTCTTTGTACTCAACATCAACTCTGGATGAAAGATCGGCTGTTTTAATTATTTTTTCCATGGCGAGGACAATTTTCCTCATTGGGCTTGTCAGGCTGTTTGCTGCCAATAAAAGCAGAAACGCGGCAATCAGCGATGAGGCGCAAATTATTATAATTGTCTGTACGGTTATAGAGTCAGCGTCTTTGTAAAAAACATCTTCTTTTTCGCTGATTAGGATATACCAGTCGAAAGGAATAAAATAAAAAGACTGAAAAATCCTTTTCTCTCCTCCCATAACGGCGCTGTGAAGCCCCTTATTTTCTTCAAGCAGAATATCCATAAGACGGTTTTCTTCGCCCTGAAGCAGATGCAGGCTGGAAGTTGACATGCCGATACTGTTATCTGTTTTGCTTACCGCCAGTATAATTTCTGAATCGCTTAAAACAATGCTTCTGCTGTAAAGCTCTATCGCTTTTTTCGCGGCTTCGATCATGTCGGGACTTCCGGCGAAATTATTATCGATAAGAAGCGCCCATTGGTTATCCGCGTATTTTTCCAGTTCTGAGAGCTTGAATCCCAAAAGCTGGCGGGCAAGGCGCGTAACACCGTTTACTGCATGAAAATATGAGGCTGTTTGTCCCAGGAAAAGCGGAACAATTATTAAGGGCAGGACTACAAGAAACATTTTAAGTCTTATTTTCATTATAAATTATTATCGGTATAAATGAAAAATCTCAAGCAAACGGCAATTTTTTCCGATGATTGGACTATGAAACGTTATAATATTAAATGTTTACCTGGCAATACAGAATATGTTGATATTCTGCAAGAGACGGAAAACGAATATCTTGTTCGTTTTACACGCGACAGAAACGGATACGTTAAAACTACAGAAGAAACAATCGCAAGGCATCTTTTTAACATCTGCGTAAATACCGGTTATCTGAATCCGATCGCAGAAATCTCTGTCGCCTAAGCCGGAAAAACAGAAATTTGACCGCATAATGCTCTTGTTTTCAGCGGTCCCTTGTTCTTTCTGGCTGGCTCACTAATAAGATGATTACTTCTGACTGGTTTAAAGATACAGAGTTCTGGGAACGTTTTTCTCCGATCATGTTTGATGACGCGCATTGGGCGGAGATAGCTGAAGTCGCTGATGCTGTTACCCGCCTTTCCCGTTTTAATCTATACGGAGAGACGCCGGGCGAAGCGTGGCACGAACCTCTTTCTGCTCCTCCCAAAATTCTGGACTTGTGCTGCGGAATCGGCAGGATGAGCAATGAATTTGCACGCATGGGTTTTTCCGTAACCGGTGTAGACATCACAGAGAGTTATTTGGCAGCCGCGAAAGAAGACTGCGAATACGAAAAACTCAATATCGAATATATTAAGGCTGACGCACGGGAATTTGTGCGCCCGCTGTATTTCGACACAGCTGTCAATCTCTATATATCTTTTGGTTATTTCTCAGATCAGAAAGATGACTTAAAAGTTCTTTGCAATGCTTACGAATCCTTAAAAAAGGGCGGCTCGTTTATAATTGAAACACTCGGCAAGGAAATCGCTGTCCGTGATTTCGTTGAAGCGGAATGGTTTGAACGCGCCGGTTATACCATTCTGACAGAATACGAGCCGCTTGACTCATGGACTTTCCTGAAAAACCGATGGATTCTTCTTAGAGACGAGAAAAGAACGGAAAAAACTTTTGTTCAGCGTCTCTATTCAGCCAGCGAGTTAAGGTCGCTCCTTCTGGAAGCAGGTTTCAGCAATATCGAGATTTACGGCGACTGGGACGAAACTCCCTACGATCAACATGCCGCGAAACTGATAGCCGTAGCCAGAAAATAACTGACTGTTTCAGGAACCCTGTTCCCTCGCAATTAATAAATATTTTAATTTAATGTAATGAAAAATCAAACAAGAAAATGGTAAAATTCCACAATGACTGTAGTAACTTCGATACGTTAATACCGTAGGGGAAGTATAAACAACAAATTAAAGGAGACGTAAAATTAAAAACACAATTAAGGTATTAAAAATTATTGTCTTTACGGCGGTAATCATGAATACAGTTATCGCCTGCGGACCGCCGCGCCTGAGAGGAACGGTAGTCATAGAAGGTGTTCCAAACATAGGAAGCACATTAACGGCAAATATTTCTTTACTTGGCGGCAGCGGAATTATTACATACCAGTGGTTAAGAGACGGCTCAACAGCTGTCGCGGATACTAATTCGTATACATTGCAGTTGGCAGATAGGGATTCTATTATAACGGTAACAGTAATGCGTTCAGATAATTCAGGCAGTGTTACCAGCACTCCTGTAACTAATCTGGGTCATTTAGGTAGTACCGGCCCTGGCGGTGGTATAATATTCTATGATAAAGGAAGCGTATCTGACGGGTGGCAGTATCTTGAAGCCGCTTCAGAGAATCAAGGAAGTTTGGCATGGGCGTCGTCATCAGGTCATACCAGTACAAATATAACAGGTACAGGAACAGCAATAGGAACCGGCAGAGCAAACACAACTGCAATACTTGCTATAGATGCAAATGCTCCTGCCGCATTAGCATGTAAGAATTATAATGGCGGCGGAAAATCGGATTGGTTCCTTCCTGGCAAAGACGAATTATATGAAATGTATAAAGCTCGGAATCTTTTAGATATTTCGTCAGGATGGTTCTGGTCTTCGTCGCAGTACAATAACGGTAGCGCGTGGGGTCAGCATTTCGACGATGGCAGTCACTGCAGCGACGGCGGCAAGAATAGCGCCAGCGATGTCCGTGCCGTCCGGGCTTTTTAACTATTTAACCCTTTAACCATTTAAGGGGGATTTTAAGGGGAAATTCCCCCTTAAAGAGTAAAAATACCGCCGTAAGCGGTTAAATTTTTTTTTGTTAGTTGAGGCTTTTATAAAACTTCAGCTAATTCATATTTAGGTATTTTAAAACATTATAAAACATATAAAAAAAGACATGATATTGTCAGAAACCATATAGCAACAAATTGGTATAAACTTATTGCTTTTTCAAGTATGGAAATAAATAAAATTATAATTAAAAAGAAATAATCCTGCGTATATATAAACCCAATACTGAGTGCAGCCGTTATACTGTTGATTCAAATTTATTTGAATTACTGCTTTTTGTATGGTACAATTGCTTTGATCAATTTAACAGGAGAAACAACCATGGGCAAGAAATTAAAAGTAGGCATAATCGGCTGCGGCGGAATTGCGCAGCAAAAGCATTTGCCGGCTATTCAGCAGATTAAGGAAGCGGAAATTACGGCTCTTTGTGACATTATACCGCAGAAGGCGGAAGATTCAGCAAAGAAATTTAACCTGGGCGATGCTAAAATATATTCTGATTACAAGGAGCTTATTAAAGACGGTTCAATCGATGTTGTTCACATATTAACTCCGAACCGTTCTCATAGTCCCATTACGGTAGATTCGCTTGAAGCAGGTAAGCATGTAATGTGCGAAAAGCCCATGGCTACAAGTTATGAAGACGCGAAGAAAATGGTAGATACCGCGAAGAAGACAGGAAAACTCCTAAGCATAGGTTATCAGTACCGGTGTATGCCCGTTCCCATGTATTTAAAGAAAGCATGCGAGCGCGGAGACCTTGGGGATATTTATTTCGCGAAAGCTCACGCGATAAGGCGAAGAGGTGTTCCTACATGGGGCGTGTTCCTTAAGGAAAAAGAGCAGGGCGGAGGCCCTCTTATCGACATAGGTACTCATGCTCTTGATATGACTTTATGGATGATGGATAACTATAAACCCAAATCTGTCACAGGCAGCGTTTACAAGAAACTGGGAAACAATCCCGACAGCGGTAATATATGGGGCCCATGGGATCCAAAGGAATTTACGGTAGAAGATTCCGCGTTCGGTTTTATCACAATGGAAAACGGCGCGACCATTATTCTGGAAGCGAGCTGGGCGCTTAACTCACTTGACGTAGGCGAAGGTATTTGTACGCTCTGCGGCACCAAAGCGGGAGCGGACATGAAAGACGGTCTTAGAATCAATTCATCCGACCTTGGCAAATTAACATTAACAAAACCCGATCTTGGCGTAGGCGGCGTTCAGTACTATTCTGGCTCTTCCATGGAACCCAGGGATATTGAGTGCAAGAACTGGTACGACGCGGTTTTAAACGGCGCTGAACTTCGCGTTAAACCGGAACAGGCGTTGGTTGTTACCCAAATTCTTGAAGGCATCTACGAATCCGCAAAAAGCGGCAAACAGATTTTCTTTTAATTCAGGAGCGCTTAAATGAGTTTACTCGATAAATTTTCAATACAGCTGTATTCTGTACGTGACGAAACATCAGGCAGCTTTACAGGCACATTAAAAAGGTTGGCTGAAATGGGATACACGGGCGTTGAGTTCGCAGGTTACGGCGGATTAACCGCGGATGAAATGAAGAATGCACTTGCAGCCAATAACCTTATGTCTGTAGGAGCGCATATCGGCATTGATCGCCTTATTAATAACCTTGATGAGGAAATAGCGTATCACAAGGTTTTGGGAACAGAGTATTTAATCTGCCCGTATTCAGAAATTAAAACAAAAGACGATGCCGTAAAACTCGCGCAAACCTTAACGCCTGCCGCGGAAAAAATAAATAAGGCGGGACTAAAGTTCGGTTATCATAATCACGCTCATGAGTTTCATAAATGCTGCGGCGATTATCTTCTGGATTCCCTGTTTGCCAATCTTCCGCCTGAAGCTGTGATGGAACTCGATTTATTCTGGGTATGCCACGCCGGAGTCGAGCCGTTTGCCTACATGGAAAAACATAAAGGCAGGTTAAAACTTGTTCATGTAAAGCAGATAGACAAGGATAAACACTGCGTCGATATTGATAAGGGAATAATTGATTACAGGGAAGTAATCATAAAAGCGAAGGCGCTCGGCGTTGAACAGTTTATTCTTGAACAGGAAGAATATGAAGTCTCTTCCATGGTCAGCGTAAAAAACGGCATTGACTATATAATGAAACTGGAGCGTTAAATGAAGTTAGGTGTAATGACAGTATTGCTCGGCGCAAGGCCGGCGGACGAAGCTTTCCGTTATTTATCATCGCTGAAAGTACAGACAGTGGAAATCGGAACGGGCGGATACCCCGGAACCAGACACTTAAACCCTGCAGAATTTCTTGCGGACTCAGGCGCGGCTGCCGCCTACATGGAAATGTTAAAAAGATACAACCTTGAGATCAGCGCGTTAAGCACCCATTACAACCATGTGCATCCTCAGAAAGAAATCGCCGAAAAAGCCCATAATGATTTTATCAATACATGTAAAGTCGCCCAAAAACTCGGCGTTGACACCGTTGTCTCTTTTTCAGGCTGCCCCGGCGATCACCCAGGAGCGAAGTATTCAAACTGGGTAACCTGTTCATGGCCCGATGATTTTCAGAAAATCCTTGAATACCAGTGGAATGAGGTGCTGATTCCCTACTGGCAGTCCGCGGTAAAGGAAGCCGCGAATTACGGCGTAACCCGGATAGCGCTTGAAATGCATCCTGGGTTCTGCGTTTACAATCCTTCTTCGTTGTTAAAATTGCGCAATGCCGTAGGAGAAGCAATCGGCGCTAACTTTGACCCGAGCCATTTGTTCTGGCAGCAAATAAAACCATCCGAAGCTGTCAAAGCCCTGAAAGGCGCGATTTATCACTTTCACGCGAAGGATACAAAACTTGACATGGCAAATATACATGTTAACGGAGTGCTGGACACAGGCCATTACGGCAATGTATTAGAAAGAAGCTGGGTATTCCGCACCGTCGGTTACGGCCATGATTACCTTGAATGGAAAGAAATAATTTCCGCGCTTGCCGCCGCAGGCTATGACCGCTCCATAAGCATAGAACACGAAGACAGCCTTATGAGCGTCAGCGAAGGGCTTGAAAAAGCCGTGTCGTTCTTAAAACAGGTGATTATTGAAGAAAAGCCGGGCGGTATGTGGTGGGCGTGATATACCGTATATTGGTTTCTTTCTCTGCCATAGAATCAGTTCATCACGCAGTCTATAGTTAGATATCACTACAGGCTGTAGTGTAACGTCACTATAGTCTATAGTTGAATACCAAACAATATAAAAGCATTTTTGCCGCATGGCAGTAAGCTATTCATGTTATAATCCATTCATTATGCCTCTTTATTCAAGGAGTAATTAAATGAGTAAATATATTCTTTCTCTGGATCAGGGAACTACAAGTTCCAGGGCCATGCTTTTTGACAGAGAGCAAAATATTGTCGGTGAAGAACACAAGGAATTCAGGCAAATATATCCTAAAGAAGGCTGGGTTGAGCATGACCCGATGGAAATACTGTCTTCGCAATATACTGTTATGAACGATCTAATCGTTAAATCGAATGTTGACGCGCGGGATATTACGGCTGTCGGAATAACAAACCAGCGTGAGACAACTATTCTCTGGGACAAGAATACAGGGCAGCCGGTTTATAACGCGATAGTCTGGCAGTGCAGAAGGACTTCTTCCATTATCGATTCGCTTAATAAAGACGGGCTTGGAGATTATATCAAAAAGACGACAGGATTAGTGCCTGACGCGTATTTCTCGGGAACAAAAATCAAATGGATATTGGACAATGTTGAAGGAACGCGCAGGAGGGCAAATAACGGCGAGATACTTTTCGGTACTGTTGACACATGGCTTATATGGAATCTTTCAGGCGCAAAGGCGCATGTTACCGATTATACAAACGCAAGCCGCACAATGATCTTTGACATTCATAAACTTGACTGGGACGAAAGGCTCCTTAACGCGCTTGATATTCCCCGCGCGATGCTTCCGCAGGTTATGCCCTCAGGCGCTCATTTTGCGCGCGCTATATATAACGGCATAGAGATTCCAATTGCGGGTAACGCAGGAGATCAGCAGGCGGCTCTCTTCGGCCAGTGTTGTTTTGATAAAGGGGACGCGAAATGCACCTACGGCACCGGCTGCTTTCTGCTGATGAATACCGGAGAGAAAGCGGCCTCAAGCGGGAACGGTCTATTAACAACAATCGCCGCAGGGTTTGATAATAATGTCAGTTACGCGCTTGAAGGTTCTGTCTTTACAGGAGGCGCCGTAATCCAGTGGCTGCGCGATGAAATGCGCATTATCACAGACAGCGCCGACAGCGAGTATTACGCGCTTAAAGTTCACGACACCGGAGGCGTTTACATTGTTCCGGCTTTTACAGGCCTTGGCGCTCCCTATTGGGATATGTATGCCCGCGGCTGTATCATGGGGATTACGCGCGGTACAAAACGCGCGCACATTGTAAGGGCGGCTCAGGAATCCATCGCTTATCAGGTAATGGATCTTCTGCGTGCGATGGAAAACGACCTTGGCGTTTCGATGAAAGAACTCAAGGTTGACGGGGGAGCGAGCAGGGATTGCTTTCTCATGCAGTTTCAGTCTGATATTTGCGGCGCAGACATTGTGCGCCCTGTAGTAAGAGAGACAACTGCTCTCGGCGCCGCCTGTCTTGCAGGTATTACCGTTGGCTTTTGGAAAGATACGGAAGAGATGAAAAAATACTGGCGGCGTGATGTCATATTTAATCCGCAGATGATAGATGAGAAACGCGGTAAACTGATTAAAGACTGGCATAAAGCTGTAGAAAGAAGCAGGGCCTGGGTGGAACAGTAAGAAATGTGAAATCCGGACAGTTCTGTTCAGGAATGTATTGATTTTTTTTTTTTTATTTGCTATTAAACATTAAGACCATGAAATACTTCAACCCAGTGAATTTAGCTGTTATTGCCTGTCCGGGCGGGGAAGTTTTCGCTGATGAAGTTATAAGCCATCTTCGTCATAGGTACCGTCTGAACCGCAAGCACAATGTTGAAGACATATCCAGAAAATATAATATCAGTGCGGAACAGGCTGCCCTTCAGATCGAATTAATCAATAAAGTTGTTACAAGAGGATCGGTTTATCAAAGCGGAAATGATATATTCAGCGGCTCTTTTAAGGTTCCTGTAAAATTTACCCAGTTTCCCAACGGGGAAATAAAATCGGAGATTGAGGAGTCAATCCGCGGAAAAGATGTCTATATCTTTCAGGATGTTGAAAACAGGTATCCTGTGAAATTTTCTGGCGGGATTATTAATAATCTTTCAACTAATGATCATTTAATGACAATTTTTGTCACTGTTGACGCAGCAAGACAGGCCGGAGCGGAGAGAATAGTTCTTGTTATTCCGTGTTATCCGTATTCGCGCCAGCATAAGGCGAAGGGCAGGGAAGGGCTTTCAGCAAGCCGTATCGGAAAAATATTTGAAAGCCTCGGTGTAAATCACATAATTACCCTGGATATACATTCAAGGGATATTATTAATGCTTTTAACAATATACGGCTTGAAAACCTTCACGCAAGTTATCAAATAATTCAAATATTAACCAAGATGGACGGAATTTTAAACGATGATTTTGTCGTTGTCTCGCCTGATACAGGAGCTGTAGACAGGAATAAATTCTACGCGTCTTTGCTTAAAAAACCGCTGACACTTCTGTATAAGGAAAGGGATTATTCCAGGGTTATCAGGGATGCAACCCAATCCAATATTTCACAAATACGTCTTTTGGGAGAGGTGAAGGATAAAACCGTCTTTATGGCTGATGATATGCTCGGGACAGGCAGTACATTGATAAAAGGAATGAGGCTCCTTAAGGAAAACGGAGCGAGAAGGATTATCTGCGCAATAAGCCTTCCCCTTTTTTCGGGTAATGCCATCTCGCATTTTGATGAAGCTTACAAAGAAGGGCTTTTCTACCGCATTATCGGAACCAATGCCGTTTTTCATGAAGAGGTGATAAAAAGGGAATGGTATGTAAATGTTAACATTACCCGTCTTTTCGCGCATGTAATTTCCAGACTTCATCAAAATCAGTCTGTATCCAGCCTTCTTGACAATGCGGCTATCATCAACCGGCTGGTTACTCAAAAATCATCAGAGCCGCAGAATGAACTTCCCTTTATTCATGATATTGAATGAAGCCTTTGCTTAAAAAACTGCCCTAAATTTAAAATATATGAAAAAACCGTGCGAGAAAGCACGGTTTTAATGGCGATTTTCTGAAATCTTCGACAGTTACTTTTTGGCTTTAGCCTTAGCTTTGGGTTTTGTTTTGGCTTTGGGTTTTGTCTTGGCGGTTGTTTTAGAGGTTGTTTTAGAGGTTGTTTTCTTGGCGGCGGGTTTTTTAGCTGCAACTTTTTTACCAGCAGCTTTGGAAGTTGCGGCCTTTGCCGTTGTTTTTTTGGCTGTTGCGGTTTTTTTCTTCTGCTTGGCGTACTTTCGATTCAAGTTAGCTTGATATTCGCAGCATTCGGTGCAAAGGGTGTAACCCTTTTTTACCTTACCTCCGCATCTGGGGCATTTCCCCTTCGCTATGCGATCATTGTACCGTTCCTTTCGCTGATCATTAATTTCTTCCCTGTGAGCTTCCCTGTACTTTCTCTGCCTTTCCCTGTTTGCAAGGCGTGTCTTTGCATCTGTCATTCACTATCTCCTTTTTGACTGATTTGTCTCACTTTATTCAGTATAGTATATTATTATCATTTTGTATATAGTTTGGTATCTATTATTTTTTTAAGGTATTTGATGTTTCTTTTTTCAATGCTGGATGCAAGAACAAAATTATTTTTTTCATTGCTCCTCACATTATTAATTTTATTTGTTGACAAACTTGCGGCAGCTGTCTGTTTAATGATTTCCTGTATTGTTATTCGGCTTGTTTCAGGTGTCACAGGCAGCGTTATTGGATATATTAAAAATCTTACATTGTTAGCGGCATTTATAATTGCTGTACAAATGCTTTTTGCTCCCGGCGAATCATACATAATAAAGCCCTTGTTTCCGTATTTTATTCCGGTCTTGGGAGGGATTGGTTCTCTCAAATGGGAAGGACTTATGCTTGGTGTTATTATTGCCTGCCGTCTGGCAGCCCTAATGGTTTTTTTGCCTGTTTTTACCGGTACAACGCCTCTTCATGGAATAGCGTCAGGGCTTTGTTCGATGGGTGTTAATTACCGAATTGCTTTTATTTTTACTGTGGCATTTAATTTTGTCTATTTGTTCAAGTATGAAGCTGTTGTTATAATGAACGCTCAGAGGTTGCGCGGTATGCGCAAGACAGGGTTAAAGGCAGCTGCAGGGATATTGATCCCCCTGATATTAGGTGCAATGAGAAAAGCCCGGGATTCTTCGGTTGCAATGGACAGCCGGGCTTTTGGTATATATGAAAAAAGAACATGGATAGATAAACCTGAAATGCGGAAAATAGATTACTTCTTTATTGCAGGCAGCGTTGTTTTTTTTATATGTATAATCCTGATAAATTATAATTTATAGGGGAAAGATCTGTAATCGGCAGTGCGGTAAGGAACCGTGAAGTATGAGTATTGTTGAATTTAAAAATGTTTTTTATATATATCCGAATAATAATAAATATGCGCTTGAAAATATTACTTTTTCTGTTAAAAAGGGCGAATTCTTCGCTGTTATGGGAGAAAACGGCGCAGGCAAAACAACTTTATGCAAACTGATTAACGGCCTGATTCCTCACCACTGCGGCGGCAGGCTGTCTGGCACTGTTACGGTGGATGGTTTAAACACTGTTGAGAGTACTATACCCCAGCTGGCATTAAAAGCGGGTATTGTACTTGATGATCCTGACGCTCAGCTCTTTACATCATCAGTCCGCCATGAAGCCGCGTTCGGTTCTGAAAACCTGCTTCTCCCGCCTGATGAAATTGAGGAGAGGATAACATTCGCTCTTTGCGCTGTCGGCCTTAAAGGATATAAAGAAAGAGTTCCTTCAACGCTTTCAGGCGGCGAAAAGCAGCGCTTGTCCATTGCGGCAGCTCTTGCCATGAAAGGGAAAATACTTGTTCTGGATGATCCTCTGTGCCGCCTTGATCCTGACGGAGCGCAGGAAGTTATAACTGTTTTAGATGATATAAGATTAAAATATCAGATGACAATTATTATTGTTTGCGGTGACAGCAGAAAAATGGCACATTATGCGGATAGGGTTTGTCTTTTGAATAACGGCCGTGTATCAGCTATTGATACCGCAGATAAAATATTTTCTGACAGTGATTTACTGGAAGAAAACGGAATAATGCCGGTTAAAATTACTGAGAGAATTAAAATAAATCACACAACCCAATGCGAACATCAGGGAGATGCCGGATTACTATTTCGTACAGATTCGTTATTAAAAAAACCAATGATTCAAGTTTCAAATTTTAGTTATAGATATGAAAGAAGCAATATAAATATAAATAATATCAACTTAACAATATACGAAAATGATTTTATCGCCGTTATGGGAAAAAACGGCTGCGGAAAAACAACACTCTTAAAAAACATTACAGGGCTTTTAAAACCCTCAGGCGGAGATATATATATTCGCGGCAGGAATACAAAGGAATTAACAGTTGCCGATATATCAAAAGAAGTGGGTTTTGTCATGCAAAATCCTGATACGCAGCTCTTTACAGATTCTGTTTATAATGAAACCGCTTTTGCGTTAAAAAACCTTCGCCTTTCAAAAAAAGAAATATCTCAGCGTGTTAAAGATGCACTTAACATCGTGGGTCTGCATGATGAAACAGCTTTTCCTCATGCGTTATCAAGACCGGATCGGATAATGACAATTATCGCAAGCGTTCTTGCAATGGGCTGCAGGATTATCATTCTGGATGAAGTTGATGCCGGAAACGATTACCGCGGCAGTTTAAAAATAATGAATATAGCCCGGGAGCTTCATTCAAAAGGCTTTACAATCGTTTTTGTTACACATAATATATATCTTGCAGATAATTTTGCGCACAGATTGGTAAAGATGGAAAGAGATTATATTTATGAGTAAAAAAAGACCTGTTCATCCGGCAATTATCGCTGTATGGGCAGCTGTTATAGCGGCGGGATATTTGCTGCCGGTATTCCCGATACTTGGAACAGGCGCCAATTTTACCCTTGCCAATGTTTTAAATCCCCTTGCCGGTATTTTTTTTGGACCGTTAAGCGGCGCCCTTTGTTCCGCAGCAGGCGGTTTTATTGGATTCTTTATCGCGCCTGTAAAACCTATGATGGGACCTTTTTCCTTTATAATCGGAATGACAACAGCATTTACGTCCGGCTGCATTGCATGGGGAAGATGGCCGGTTGTCACTGTTAGCGGCAAAGGCAACTTTATTTTTAACGGCGGATTAATTGTATATATCATCGGGACAATTCTCTGGTTTACCCAGGAAACCGGAAGAAGTATTATCCGCTTCCCGCTTGTTTTTTACGGCCTTGGTTTTATTATTATGATTGCAGGAATTGTTTTCGCAGGCAGAATGTTCGCAAGTAAAAAACGGATACTGGCATTTCCTGCTGTCTTTTTATGTTCATTCGGCGGTCTTGTCGGAGGAGCTGCTGTCGGAAACTTTTTCTCTCTTGTTTTGTTTAAGGTTCCAAAAGACATCTGGGTATTATTGACAATAACGGCTCCAATTGAACGGGCAGTTTTCGCGTTCAGTACAGCGCTTGTGGGCGTTCCTCTTCTTAAAGGTCTTGAAAAAACAGGTATTCTCGTCGGCCCTCCAGAAGAGGATGATACGTCTGAAGTAAACATGAATACAGATGTTAAGATATGAGAATAGACTGTCATGTGCATATAACTCCTCCCGATATTGCAGCGAATTGGGAAAAATATGCGCAAAAAGAACCTTACTTTTCATTGATTTCCCGAAGCAAGGTTAACAAATTTGCCACCGCAGAAAATGTTATTGAAATGCTTGATAAAAATAATTTTAACAAAGCTGTTGTTTTCGGATTTGCTTTCCGCGATATAGGCCTTTGCCGTTATGTGAATAATTATGTAATTGAAAAGATAAATGAGTTTCCGCAAAGACTGATTGGTTTTGCTGTTGTTCCTCCTGGAAAGGAATCAGGGAATGAGATATATCGCTGTTACAATGAGGGCCTTAAAGGAGTAGGGGAGTTGTTTCCCCAGGGACAGGAGTTTAATCCGGAAAACAAAAAAGAAACAGATACTATAACCTGTGCATGTAAAGAGCTCGATATTCCTCTTTTACTCCATTCAAATGAGGAGGTCGGTCATTATTATCCAGGAAAGACAAACATTACATTGAAGCAGATGGAAACATTTGTAACTAATCACCCTGATTTAAAAATTATTCTTGCCCATTTCGGAGGCGGTCTTTTCTTTTATGAAACAATGAAAGAAATAAAGAATGGTTTCAGCAATGTATATTACGATATATCGGGAGCTCCTTTTCTTTACGATTATCGAATTTACAATATGATAAATGCTCTTGGTATTTCTAAAAGAATTCTTTTCGGAAGTGATTTTCCAATCCTCTCTCCTTTACGTTATTTTACGTGCCTTGAAAAAAGTAATTTGACTGAAAATGAGAAACAATTGATTTTTGGTAAAAACGCAGAAAAGTTATTTAGTATCTAAATACGAAGATGTGTGATAGATTACTTTTCATAAAAAATGTGCTATATTTATATTATGATAAATAAAAGATATTCAAGTATTATGGCTTTTTTTATTTTAATATTTTTAATAATTTTTCCGCTAAAAGCGGAAGGTGAAGTATTTGAATATAAATATTTTCCAGGCGAGCGGTACAGAATTTTGTCTGTTGTTGATGAAGCTGTCTATGTTAATGGTATTTTAAGCCATCGCGCTGAAATACTTAACCGCATTGCCGTAGATGTAAAGGATGTTAAAGACGGGATAGGGCAGCACAACGCTGTTTTTCAGACATCAGAGCGTTTGGTTTATGATTATTTTCTTGGAGCGCAGACCGCTCTAACCGGGTTCGAATGGAGCAGGGAGTACGAATCTGAGTTTATGCGCGACAAACTTGGAAACCTGACGATAGATTCCCGGTTTTACATGCCTGTTGTGCGTAATGTTCCGACATTTCCCGGCAGGGAACTGGCTGTCGGAGATAAGTGGTACGCTCCTGGCCATGAGGTACATGATTTTCGCGACGCTTTTGGAATAATGGAACCGTATGAAATCTCTTTTAACGCGTTTTATGAATATCTTGGAGAACGCAAGTGGAAGGAAGTTTCTTATCCTGCGTTTTCTGTAAATTATAATATAGAATCCCGCCCGTCTCCTGTAAGGGGAAGATTATATCCTGTAAGAATATCCGGGACATTCAGTCAGCTTGTTTTCTGGGATCGCGGAATTGGCAAGGAAGCAGCTTATGAAGAAAATTTCCGTATTATTTTTACAATGTCCGACGGAACAAGATATGAGTTTAGGGGAACAGCGCAGGCGGAGATTATTGAATCAGAACAAATGAACAAAGAACAGTTAATTACTGACATTTTAGAAGAAATCATAAAGCTAGATATTCCCAATGTTTTCATTACAGCTGTAGACGAGGGTATTTCCTTAAGCCTTGAAAATATTCAATTTTATGCAGACACAAATATTATGCTTCCTGGAGAGCAGACTAAACTTGATATAATTGCAGAAATACTTTTGCGTTATCCTGACAGGGATATTCTTGTAAGCGGGCATGCCGCTCCTCTCGGTTCAAGGGATTACCTTATGAAACTTTCGCAGGATCGGGCAAGAGCTGTAGCGGATTATCTTCTTTCCAAAAATGTCCGTACGCCGGATCGTATTGTTACCCGCGGATACGGCGCCGACAGACCGATAGCAGATAACAGTACGGAAGAAGGTATGCAAAGGAATCGAAGAGTGGAAATTACTATACTGGAGAATTAGTGTCTTCGATTTTATATAAACTTAATTTTCAGTTAAACCGCTTTATTCCTGTAACAACGCCTCTCGCAGTAGCGCTTGGTTTATTTTTTTCCGGCGTGTTTATTAACCTGCGTCCTTTTGTAATTGTTCTTTTCGCTGTTATGACTTTTTCAGGCGCTTTAAAACTTACAGCTTCCGAATTGGGAGCCGCTGTAAAAAATCCCCTTCCAATTTTACTTTTCTTTGTTACAAGCCATATTATAATGCCGTTTGCGGCGTTATTGTCTTCCTCGCTTATAATTTCCAATCCTGATATTATCACAGGGTTTGTGCTTATGTTCGCGGGCCCCACAGCCGTTTCCGGGTTTATCTGGGTTTCAATTTTTAAAGGAGATAAAGCGCTTGCCCTTACATTGATCCTGCTTGATACTATGCTTGCTCCTCTTGTAGTTCCGGTTACTCTTTCGGTCTTTATCGGCGCGAAAGTTTTGATGGATATGAGCGGAATAGTTTTCTCTCTTTTTCTTATGGTTGTTGTTCCTACAATCATCGCTGTAGCTATAAATGAGTTCAGCAAGGGAAAAATCCCGGAATTTATATGCCCCGCTGTAGAGCCGTTTGCGAAAATTTGCCTTTTTCTTGTAATCGCGGCCAATACCTCGGCGGTTGCCTCTGCAATAAGTTTAACCGATCCTGTTTCCTGGATAACAGCAGCTTTGTGTATAACATTGACGATTACAGGCTTTTTGATTGCTAAATTAAACGGCGTTATAGGAAAATGCAGTGTTGAAAAAGGAACGTCGCTTATTCTGGCAGGCGGGCTTAGGAATAACAGTGTTGTAATGACGATAGCCGTTACATTTTTTCCCGAAGCAGCAGTTTTTCCTTCGCTTTTAACTATTATTTTTCAACAGACAATCGCCGTTGTCATGGGAAAGCTATTAATTAAAAAATCATAATTTTATTTGACAAATGAAATTAACCCATTTTATAATAAAAACCGCTTCTATGATGTATTACAGGTAGACAGGTACTCAGCGATTTTTCGCTGATTGGCGGATTTTCATACTGAAAATTGTCGGCTTAAAAGGAGCTTTAATGCCTTTATCCATTAATCAAAATCTGGAAAAACTGTTTTCTCTTGAAAACAAAACAATATTACTTACCGGAGCCGCGGGCGGCATAGGTAAAGTGCTTGCGGAAGGTTTTGCCGGCACGGGCGCCGTGATGGCGTTGGGCGATCTTGATCTATCCAGGTTGAATGCCATAGCCGAAGGAATAAAAGAAAATGGCGGCAAGGCAGGCTGTTATCAATTGGACCTGATCGAAATGGACAGTATTAAAAAATGCGTTGATGCCGTAATGGAAGATTATGGACGCATTGACGTGCTTGTTAACTGCGCAGGAATTAATGTAAGGGAAGGTTTTCTGGATGTAGAGGAATCAACTTATGACAGGATTATGAATATCAATCTAAAGGGTCTGTATTTTATTTCCCAGGAGACCGCAAAGCATATGATAAAGCAAAAGAAAGGGAATATCATCAATATCGCATCGCATAACTCGGTTGGAATGCTTGGAGGGTGCAGCGTATACGGCGCAAGCAAGAGCGCAGTGGCCGCCTTGACCCGAAGCATGGCTATTGAATGGGCGCAGTACGGAATCCGCGCCAACGCGCTTGCGCCGGGTCATATTCTTACCAGCCTTACAACAGTAACATGGGAACACCCCGAACGCAGCAAATATCTTCGAGAACGCATAGCGATGAAGCGTCCCGGCAATCCTGATGAATTGCTGGGTATCGCGGTTATGCTGGCATCCGATTCGTCTTCGTATATTACCGGCTCCATGTTTCATGTAGACGGCGGATGTTTGGCGGGAGGCGCACCTTGGCCGTACGACACCAAGTATTGAATTCTGTGAGCATAAAACCGATTCGCCGCCTGAATGTGAGCGATCAGGTTTTTGATCAGATGAAAAGCCTGATACTGTCGGGGAATTGGGTGTCTGGTACGCGCCTGCCCTCCGAGAACAATCTGGCCTCTCTTTTTGGAGTCAGCCGCATTACCATCCGGCAGGGCATTCATCGTCTGGTAGCGCTTGGCCTTGCGCAGACACAGCCAGGCGAAGGGACATATATATGCACTTTGTCTCACAGGCAGTCCATCTCAAGTCTGGTACCCATCGCGTATTTAAATGACGATAATATGCTCTCGGTGCTGGAGTTTAGAAAGGCGATAGAGAGCTATACCGCGGAGCTTGCGGCAAAAAAAGCCGATGCGGATGATATCGAAAAGCTTGAAATGACTTTTACCGAGATGGAACTGAATAAAGGCAGTCTGGAGGAGTATTCAGAGGCGGACTACTGTTTTCATTATGAGCTTGCCGTCATCAGCCGTAATTCATTGATTGTTGAATGTTACAACCTGATCGAAGATTTATTGCGGACAGCGATGAGAAACATTGTCGAAAAGCGCGGACACTCACAGGGTCTTTATTATCACCGGCTGATTATTGATAAAATCATTTCCAAGGATACAGAAGGATGCCGCCTTTTAATGACAAGGCATATTGATGATACTTACGCTGATATGATAACGCGTATGGGTGAACATCCAGTGGAGGCGTTATATGAATAAATCAAACGGTATAAAAATGCTTGCCTGTAAAATTCGCCGTAACATTGTTCAAATGATTGGCTGCGGCGGACAGGTAGGGCACCTTGGAGGTTCCTGTTCAAGCGCGGAACTCGTCGCGGCCCTTTATGGCGGATATCTGCGTTTCCGTTCTGATAATCCAAAGTGGGAAGATCGTGACAAATTCATTTACAGTAAAGGCCACGCGGCAATCGCTCAATATGCCGCGATGGCTGAAGTCGGCTATTTCGAGCGTGAAGAATTATGGAAAGTAAAAGAACTCGGTTCAATGCTGCAGGGGCATCCCGACCGGCTGAGGACTCCCGGCATTGAAGCTGGCACCGGAAGTCTTGGGCAGGGGTTGAGCATCGCCGCGGGCATGGCATTGGCGATGAAACTGGACAAACGTGATGGCAGGGTTTACTGCGTGATGGGAGACGGAGAAATGGCTGAAGGGCAGATATGGGAAGCCGTTATGGCCGCCGTCAATTTTAAACTGGACAATCTGATTGGCATTGTTGACCGCAACGCGATGCAGGCAACCGGTTTTATCAAGGATCGTTTTGACACAAATCCGCTGGCTGAAAAATGGGCCGGTTTCGGGTGGCATGTAATTGAAATTGACGGCCATGATGTTGACGCCATCATGTCAGCCTATGATGAGGCCGCCGGTATTAACGGCAAGCCCGCTGTAATTATCGCAAATACCGTAAAAGGCAAAGGCATCGCTTTTGCGGAGAATCAGGCCGCATTTCACAACGGAGCGCTGACAAAAGAACAATACGATATGGCTCTTTTTCAACTGGATAGGGAAATTGCCAGGTTGTTATAATGGACTTGTTCGACAACTCGGTAAGTTGTCTCACAAGTCCTTGCATTTTTCGGGCTATCGAACCTTTGGTTCGCGCCCTACAAAATGCCATTTTTATAAGGTAGTTGTTCGATAAACTGAAGTTATCGAACAACTCTAATATTTATTTTATTAGAGGTAATGGCTATTATGGAAAAATACAGTCAAAGACTGGCATACGGTGAGGCAATTACGGCTCTTGGCGCCGAAAACCCCAATGTTGTGGCGCTGGAAGCCGATCTTGGCAAATCAACCATGTCCTCCCTGTTTCAGGCGGCGCATCCGGATCGGTATTTTGAAATGGGTATTGCCGAGGCGAACATGATATCGACGGCGGCGGGGCTTGCCGCATCCGGGAAAATCGCTTTTTGCTCATCATTCGCCGTTTTCGCGTCAGGGCGCGCCTATGATCAAATACGCCAGACTGTCGCGATCGGCAAATTGAATGTAAAAATATGCGGATCATCATCCGGTCTTTCCGACTTTGGAGACGGCAGCACGCACCAGGCTGTTGAAGACATCGCGATTATGAGCGCCATTCCAAACATGACGGTTTTTACCCCCGCGGACGCGGATGAAGTACGCAAGTCCGTACGCGCCGCCGCGGCCATTGAAGGTCCGGTTTATATTCGCGTAACGCGCGCCGATGTGCCCGCGTATACAAAAGGCGATTTCATTCCCGGAAAGCTGCGCGCGTTAAAAGACCGCGATGATGCGGTGTGCGCGATCATTGCCCACGGTATAATGGTTGAGGCGGCGATGAACGCGTCCGACATCCTGGAGGAAAAAGGGATTAAGGCGGCCGTGATAAACGCGGGCACCATGAAACCTTTTGACACGGAAGGTTTGCTTGAGCTGTCAAAACGCGTAAAGGCGATTGTAACGGCGGAAGACCACAGCTATATTGGGGGTCTTGCATCTCATGCCGCAATGGCTCTCAGAAAAAGCGCCGTGCCGATGGACTATGTAGCCATCAGGGACAGGTTCGGCCAGAGCGCGCACAGTCTTGGCGATCTTCTTGAACATTACGGACTGACCGCCGGCGCGATAGCGGATAAAGCGGTCGCGTTATTAAATTAAATTGAGAGGTTTATATGAAAATCGGATTCATCGGCCTTGGCATTATGGGAAAGCCCATGGCGAAAAATCTTATAAAGGCGGGACATCAGCTTGTTGTGTTTGACATTGTGAAAGAGGCTGTAAAGGATGCTGTCGCGGCCGGCGCCGAGGCGGCCTCCTCGCCGAAAGAAGCGGCAAGTTCCTGCGAACACATTATCACCATGCTTCCAAATTCTCCCCATGTTAAAACAGTTGTGTTAGGTGAAAACGGCGTTCTGGAAGGCGCGAAGAAAGGAGCCGTTTTGATTGACATGTCTTCCATCGCTCCGGGCGTTTCAAGGGAAATCGCCTGCGAATGCGAAAAAGCGGGCATAAAGATGCTTGACGCCCCCGTTTCAGGAGGAGAGCCAAAGGCAATTGACGGTACTCTTTCCATCATGGCAGGAGGCGACAGAGCCCTGTTTGAAAGCGTAAAAGACGACATTCTTTTAAAAATGGGAGCTTCGGCCGTTTATTGCGGCGGGATAGGCGCGGGAAACACGACGAAGCTCGCCAATCAGATAATCGTTGCCTGCAATATCGCCGCTCTGGCGGAAGCGCTGACATTGGCAAAAAAAGCGGGCGTGGATCCGGAGCTGGTTTTCCAGGCAATAAAGGGCGGTCTTGCGGGTTCTACCGTGATGAACGCGAAAGCGCCGATGATGATTTCCGGCGATTTTAAACCGGGCTTCCGTATCGATCTTCACATTAAGGACCTGGCGAACGCTCTTGACACAGGACACGCCGCCGCCTCTCCTTTACCGCTTACATCAACTGTAATGGAGATGTTCCAGTCGCTGCGCGCTGACGGAGATGGAAGCTGCGATCACAGCGCACTCGCGAAATATTACGCGAAAATTTCCGGCGAAGAAATCGGCAAAAAGACCCGTTAGGGTTTTTTAATAAATTATTTTTTCTGGAGGAGTGAAAAATGAAGAAACTTAAAATGGTGATGTTCTTCGTGTTGTGTATCGTGATGACTGCCTCATTATGGGCAACCGGAGCCAGTGACAATGTTGTTACATTACGGTTTTCATGGTGGGGCACCGATGCTCGCCATGAAGCTACGTTAGCTGTAATTGACGCGTTCCACAGGCAATACCCGAACATCAGAATTGAACCCGAATATGGCGCTCAGGCAGGTTACAATGAAAAGAAAACGACAGAATTCGCGTCAAGAACCGCTCCGGATATCTTTCAGATAGAAACAGGAGCGGGACCCGAATACCAAAGACTGGGGGTTCTTTATAACCTGTCAAGGCTTAATTCAATCAGCTTTGAAAAATTTAGTCCAAGTTTTCTTGTAGCAAACGGACAGTTCGGAACAAGACAACAGTACGCAATTCCGACAGGTATGGCAGGAACCGCGGTGATTGTCAATAAGACTCTTGCCGACAGATTAGGAATTGACTTTACCAGACAGTACGACTGGGAACAGCTTATTACATGGGGTCAGCAGGTACGTGCGGCGGATCCGACTTGTTATCTTTTATCAGTGAATCAAGTACATGGAATGCCTTTCTTTGTCCGCGCTTATGCCCGTCAGATTGCAGGTATGCCGATCATTGATGACGCGAACAAGAGGCTTAACATGACCGAAGCTCAATTTACGCAATTATTTGATTTCATTGACAGGCTGTATAAAACCGGAACCGCAGCCCCCGCAGCCTACAAGGCTTCTTTCGGAGATCAGGATCAGAATGATCCCAACTGGATCGCGGGAAAATATGTCGCCTCTGTCGGTTACGGCTCCAATGCGGCGGTACTTCAATCAGCCAATCCCAGTGTCCAATATATAGCAGGACGTTTACCTCTTTTACCCAACAAGCGCGACGATGGCTGGTTTAATAATACTCCGCAGTATATGGGAATTTATTCCGGTACAAGGTATCCTGAAGAAGCGGCCACCTTCCTGAATTTCTTCTTTAATTCAGAACAAGCCGCCATACTCTTAAAAGACGTCCGCTCCACACCGCCGACAGCCTTTGCCCAACAGATTATAGCAAATGCGGGGTTTGTAAATCCGCTTGTAGCACAGGCTATGGAAGTAAGTATGACGTATAATGGCAAAGATGACGCAGGATTCACCACAGGCGCAGAAGTTACTGCCATTTTATTGGCAGCCTATGAGGCAGTTTCCTTTGGCACAAAGACGCCTCAGGTAGCTGCAAGAGAGGTAGTCGCCCAGATTAATGATTTCCTTTCCCGTCAGTAATTCTATATAGCACGGACTGTAGATTTTCTGTAGGCAGGTATATTATCTGCCTGCAGACCTTCATTTTTGAAACTAGGAATTCAGCGCTTTTAAAAAATCCTGTATGGAGCTATTATGAAAGGAAGAAGCCTAACCAAGTATAATAATGCAGCTTACCTTTATTTATTGCCTTGGATAATCGGTATTTTGGTATTACAGTTATATCCGTTTATTATTTCTTTTTATTATGCTCTTTGTGATTATAATCCTTTAAGAGAACCTTCTTTTGTCGGTTTTAATAACTTTAAAAGACTTTTTACAATAGATCCTGAATTTTTCATTTCATTAAGGGCGACCCTTCTTTATGTAATATACACAGTGCCTTTAAAACTCATTATGTCTCTTTTTATAGCTGTCTTGCTGAACCGTTCCAGAAGAGGAATCGGCATATTGCGTACAGCTTTCTATCTGCCTTCCTTATTCGGCGGAAGCGTAGCGGTTGCGGTTCTTTGGCAGATTATGTTTATGGATTACGGGATGGTTAATGCTTTTTTAAATTCCATTGGTATTTCGACAGTTACATTTTGGGGCAGCACGAAATTGGCTCTTCCGACATTTAGTTTACTTGAAGTATGGCAGTTCGGATCTTCGATGGTTTTATTTCTGGCCGCGTTAAAGCAGGTGCCTTCTCATCTTTATGAAGCCGCGCTTATTGACGGCGCGGGAAGGGCGCATAGTTTTTTCAAAATTACTTTACCTTACATATCGCCTGTTCTTTTCTTCTGTATTATCATGCAGACGTTAAACGCAATCCAGAATTTTACATCTATATTCATTATAACTCAGGGGCGCGGCACGCCCCTTAAGTCCACTTATTTGCTTAGCCTTAAACTTTACAATGACGGATTTCAATTCTGGAGAATGGGATACGCAAGCGCGACATCGTGGATTATCTTTTCGATAATAGCAGTTTTTACCGCATTATTGTTTATCAGCCAGAAATATTGGGTTTTCTACAGCGATGAAAGCTGAAAGGATGGAGGTAAACTGCCATGTCAGTATTAAATAAATCAAAAATACCGGATGCAATTTCAATTACCGCCTTGACAATCTTAGCGGCGTTTCTTTGTTATCCCCTGTTGTGGATGTTTTTCGCCAGTTTTAAGGAAAACAGGGAAATATTTACCGGAATTGTTTTATTACCGGAGAAATTCAGCTTTGACGCATACCGTGACGGCTGGAGAGGCGTTAGCGGTAATACTTTTACAAGGTTCTTTGCAAATTCTTTTCTGCTTGTAATACCTACTGCGTTATTTACTGTTATATCCAGCGCACTTGTAGCATACGGGTTCGCACGTTTTGAGTTCAGGGGGAAAAAGGTTTTATTTATTATTTTGCTTTCAACGCTTATGCTGCCAAACTCCATTATGCTCATTCCCCGTTATTCTATTTTTCGTGATTTACGCGTTCTTGACAGCTACGGTCCGTTTTACATGATGTCCGCTTTTGCCTGCTATCCGTTCTTTACCTATATGCTTGTTCAATTTATACGGGGGATCCCAAAGGAACTGGACGAATCGGCCCGCATTGACGGATGCAATTCTTTCAGGACTCTTATAAGTATTCTACTGCCGCTTCTTAAGCCTGCTCTGTTCTCGGCGGGATTGTTCCAGTTTTTATGGACATATAACGATTATTTTAATCCGTTGATCTACATCAACAGCATAAAAAAATTTCCTGTTTCCCTTGCGCTGCGCTTAACCCTGGATGCCGAAACTGTTATTCCCTGGAAAATTGTAATGGCTATGTCTTCTGTGGCGGTTTTGCCTGTTATCATTTTGTTTTTCTTCTGTCAAAAATATTTTGTCGAAGGTATCGCGACAACCGGAATAAAAGGTTAATTTTTTTTTCATGGAGGAAACTGGAATATGATGCATTCAGGCGGTGACGGTGATTATTATGAGCTGACAGACCCTGTCAGTATGCCAAAGGCTGGCGGCTTTTTGTGGAATGAAACGATGATGATTCACGCTACCTGCCGCGGTTATGCGACATCGTACTTCATGCAGCCTGAGCCCGCAAAGTATTCATACGCGCCGAATATGGAAGCAAAACATTTTATGCTTCCTGAAAAACCTTATTATTCTCATCATCCCGGACGTTTTGTATTTGTAAAAGATGAAGAAGATACCACTTTTTTATTCTCCGCTCCTCATGAACCTGTCCGCCGTAAACCTGATCGTTTCGCGTTTCAGGTATGGAAACACAAAATACTCTGGCGCACAGAATGCAGCGCCATTGAAGTTACTATGAGCCTGTGTCTTCCAAAGCATGATTCTTTGGAATTATGGCGGATAAAAATTAAAAACAATTCAAATAAAAAACGCAAACTGAGCCTTTACCCGTATTTTACGGTTGGTTATATGTCATGGATGAACCAAAGCAGCGCTTATAATGAAAAGCTGAATGCGATAATATGTTCTTCTGTAACGCCTTATCAGAAATCCGAAGATTACCCAAAAATTAAAGAATATAAGGATAGGACCTTCCTTTGGGCGCAGGATCCTCCCGCCGCGTGGGAAACAAGCCTTGAAAGATTTGAAGGAGAAGGAGGGCTTTCTTCTCCTTCAGCAATTGCCATTGATCATTTATCCTGCACAGCCAGCCAGTATGAATTACTCGCTGTTGTTATGCAATACCGGATAGAAATAGAAAGCACGCAGGAACATGAGTTCCGCTTTATTTTCGGTCCTGCAAAAGATGAAAAGGAGATTCTGTCGCTTACAGAACGCTACAGAAACAATTTTGACAGCGCTGAAAATGATTACGCGTCTTATATTAATCAGGGTAAGGGAGTGCTGCAGATTTCCTCTCCCGATGCAGACTTTGATAACTTTATAAATAACTGGCTGCCCCGTCAGGTTTATTACCACGGCATAACAAACAGGATGTGCACAGATCCGCAGACGCGTAACTATATCCAGGACACAATGGGCATGTGCTATGTAATGCCGCAAATGTCGCGTAACATGATATTGTTCGCTTTGGATCAGCAGCATGAAAACGGCGAAATGCCGGACGGTATTTTATTATTCCCGCAGGCTGAATTGAAATATATAAACCAGATACCGCATAGCGACCATTGCGTATGGCTGCCGATTGCATTAAGCGCGTATCTTGATGAAACGGGAGATTATGCGCTGCTTGATGAAGTTGTCCGGTTTAAAAGCGGTAAAAAAACAGCGGCTGTTTTTCAGCATATCGATCTTGCGATGGATTGGCTTGTAAATGACCGGGATGACAGAGGTTTAAACTATATCCGTCAGGGCGACTGGTGCGATCCGATGAACATGGTGGGCTATAAAGGCAAGGGTGTTTCAGGCTGGCTGACCATGGCTTCCTCTTTTGCGCTGCGCATCTGGGCCGGAATTTGCCGCGAATGCGGAAGACAGGAAGTTTCAGATAACTATCTTTCGAAATCAGATGAAATGAACGCCGTTATAAACAAGTGGTTATGGGACGGCGGCTGGTACGCGCGCGGGATTACGGACGACGGCGCTCTGTTTGGAGTAAGCTCGGATAAAGAAGGTAAAATTTTCCTGAACGCGCAAAGCTGGGCGGTTTTATGCGGCGCCGCCGATGAAAATAAAAGAAAAAAAATGACGGAATCTGTTGAGAAATATCTTGAGACGCCTTTTGGAGTTGAAATACTCACTCCGCCGTACACTGCTATGAGGGAAGACATTGGACGCCTGACTCAAAAGCAGCCCGGCGCGGTTGAGAACGGCTCTGTATATAATCACGCAGCAATGTTTTATATATACGCTCTTTATACCTGCGGGGAATACGACAGCGCTTTCAGACTTTTACGGAAAATGCTTCCTGGTGAAGATAAAGAAGATATCTTAAAGCGCGGACAAATGCCGGTGTATATTCCCAATTATTACCGCGGAGCTTACAATCAATTCCCGGATTCGGCAGGACGTTCCAGCCATCTGTTTAACACAGGAGCGGTGTCATGGTATTATCGAAGTCTTATCGACGGTTTGTTCGGTCTTCGCGGTACAAAAGAAGGCCTGACGGTTCACCCGAATTTCCCGTCTCATTGGAAACAGGCAGCAGTTACCCGGTATTTTCGCGGTGCGGTGATTCACGCTGATATAAAGCGCGATTCTGAAGCAAAAGATGTTACAGTGTTATGCGAAGGAAAAACCCTTGCCGCAAATATTTTAGCTGATATTGAAGGCGGAAAAGATTACCATTTATCGGTAAAATTACCGTTATGAGGCAAGTTAATAATTATGTTTCAGTACAGATTCATCCAGAATTACCGCAACACGGCCCTGCGATAAAAGACGCTGGTTTTCTTCCGATGATAGAATTAAAAGCGCATCGCTTCTGTCTATGATAAGGTCTGTGGGATTTATTCCATATACGCCGCACGCAAAGATTCTGAGAGGCCGCTCTCCCACAACATCCTGCAGTTCTCTTGAAAGTCCTGAAGGATTGTTCTGGAAAATATTCTGCATTGTAGAGTAACGCACCATTGCCGTATCGCGCGAGTGCAGCATATTTTTTTCATAGATAAGGTTCATTTCGCTGTCCCAAATTTTCGGAAACAGGCAAGGCACAGCCTTAGCGGTTCCCCTCATTCCGTGAACAGGCAGGCTGTCTGCTGCGATAATTACTATTCCGGTGTAACGCGCTGTGGAAACAGGATTCAATAATCTGGTAACAGCGGACGAACGGCTGCTGCTATGGAAAGCAGAGCTGATATTTGCAAGTGAAATTGAATAAGAAGAAAACATTTTTCGCATATCGGAAGAAAGAGCGGGCGCTGTTTTATTCGCGCCAAGCGCAATTGATTCAGCTTCAAGAAGACTAAACTCCCTTCTGTCAATAAGGTCAGCGATAGTGGAAGAGGAATCCGCCTGTAATCCAAGAATGCCAGGCGTTATAAGTCCAAGATAATCAGCGTTTAAAAGCGATTCCCCCTGGGTTCTCCCCGCCGGAAGCCTTATACCCGCCGATACCAAATCCAGCGTTATTTCAACATTTAAATACATTGTTTCCCAGTTTATTGTGCCTGTAATACCGGTGTTTGACTGGGCATATATTCCCGGGATTGTAAAGCAAAATATTAAAATTAAAAGTTTTATTTTTTTTATATTGCCGGTCACTTCATACTCCGCACTTTTTATAACACCTACTCAATTATCGGCACTCTTAGGACTCTTCCTATATGCAGAATTTGATCTAATCGCATTCCGTTTGTTTCCGCTAAAACCTGCGGATCTACGTTGTATAATCTGCTTATTGACCAGAAAGATTCGCCCTGTTGTACCGCATGGGTTCCGTCAAAACTCGTGTTTGCAGCAGGCTGCACTGGCGGTGAAACTTCGTTAAACGCAGGAATAATCACTGTTTCTCCGATTTTAAGATAACGGTTCGATATTCCCGGATTGTGCTGTTCAATCATGTTCAGTGATGTTCCGTAATACCTTGACATACCCCAAAGCGTGTCGCCTGAGCGTACAACATGGTAATAAAAGCGGATCAACTGTAAATCTTCCCGTTTAAGGGTATTATTAACAATTTCAAGATGAGAGGAGGGAACTTTTAAAAGATGTCCGGTTCCGGCCGGGGTAATTCCGTGAGTCAGTTCCGCGTTAAGCCGCCGTAATAATTCCCTGCTTATGCCAGTTTCTTCGGAGATTATATCAACTGAAACCTGTCGTTCAAGCGGAACGGCGGTCCATTCAAATTTTTCCTGCCAGACATTTATCGCGAATCTCCTTGGCTGCGATAAAATATAAGATACCGCTATCAGGCGCGGTACAAAGTTGATTGTTTCAGATTTAAGCAGATTCCTTCTTGAAAGTTCCCAGTAGTCATTAATTCCGCTGGATTGAACTGTACGGGTTACCGCCGCCAAACCGGCGTTATAAGCCGCAAGCGTAAGTTCCCAATCGCCCAGCCTGTTATATTCATCTTCAAGTTTCTGGAGTGCGCCTCTTGTTGACTTGATAAAATCGCGTCTTTCATCCAGAAGGTCTGTCACCTTCATGTTATAGGGAGAAATACTGTTCAGCATAAACTGCCATAATCCCACCGCACCCGAACGGCTGACTGCTGTTATCACAAAACCGGATTCAATAATTGGAAGATAAACAAGCTCAGGCGGAAGCCCCCGCCTTGCGACTTCTTCTCTGATAAAAGGCAGGTAAATATTTCCTCTCTCCATCATCGCGTTTAATGTCGCGGTACCGTTTGGAGTTAGATAGTAGTCTATAAACTGCCGCGTCAATGTTTGCTCAAGCGCTCTTTCTGTAATCAGCGAATTTGCCGCACGCCGGTAATCAGAATGATTGGCTGATGAGCTGTGCGGAACGAATAATACGGGATTAGAATCAGGCAGCGGATCAACCTGAGAGTTTAAGACTGAGATTTGGGAGATTAAAACAGATTCGGAGTTAAGTGTTATTGGATCAGAGTCGGGAATGGAATCATCAACAGGAGATGAAGGACTGTCAGTGTGAGTAACGGAGTATGCAGAATACGGCGTAACCGGCGGCATTATACGTAACGGCCGGTTTATATCATTCTGCGCATGTAAAAAATTTATTCCGCTCAGGGACAATACGGAGAATAATATCAGTATATTTAAATAATCAGCATTAAAAAGAAAAACATTAAAGCATGGATATTTTTTATATTTACTGTAATTCATGTATTATTAAAACTTTTCCCCGTAATATATCCCTGCCCATTCCCAATGACCATGAATCTCCGGTTCCTGCGGAAAATATATTTTTCTGAAGTAAAAATACCATGTAGAGAGCGGCTGCGACCATCCTGTCGTTCTTAAAAAAGCTTCAATAGTGTTTGACGATTCATCCAATTCGGCGGCATACCTGATTCTGTTACCGTACATAAACTGTACAAGATTAAAACGGGTCATTCCTATTTCGTCAGTTTCGATCTGCTCCCATGAGCGGGCAAAGAAATTTACCTTAGCCTGATACCTTGAAAGGGTCTGCGCGTTGCCTGCGTCCAGAGCAGCCTGGATTGCGTTTTTTAGTGCGGGCAGGCTTTCAAATGTCCAGTCTTTTTGGGACCTTGAGAAATCAACCTGCTGTTTTGCGTATCTGTCCGCGTTAGGAAAGCCCTGTATTATTGTTCCTGAATAGGGCAGGTAATTGTTATAGGCCTGTATAGCGCCGTTCCAGTCTCCGATGTTTTCGCACGCCTGCCCGAGCATAAAATATGCTTCGCTCAAATCTATTTTTTCCGGAAACCTTGATATAAGTTCCCTGTAATACCAAACCTGCTGTTCCGCATTATCGTTTAAATTTATCAGATGGCGCAGGCATATTAAATGTATGGATTCGTTATTTATAATTAAATCGGGATAATTCTTCAGAATTATATCAAAGTAAAAGGCGGCTATCAGTTCCGAACCCTGCTGGATGTACGCATAGGCAATCATAAGAAAGTAATATCCGTTATACGGATCGCCCGGATTGTTTATAGTTCTTGCGCTTAAAAAATTGATTAGTCTGTCATAATCTTTTAACTGGGCGTAATTGGCTGCAATCTCCCTTGCTGCGACAAATTCGGCTTCGCTTCCTGGTTTTTCTTTTTTAAGAAGGCTAAACAGTTCAAAAAAATTCTCCCTGTCTTCCTTTGAACCCGTAATGTAATACCGATCGACATCGGAATATCCGTTTATTAAATCAGATACAGCTTCGCAGGATATATTTATTAAGATAATTGTTAAAATTATTGCGCAATAACATATAAAATTATATTTTTTACCTTTATCCATTGTTAATCATACTATCATTATGCTATGATTTTGTACAGGAGACCGCACTTTTCTCCCGATAATTATATACAGTGGATAGTAGAAAGTGATAATAAATGCTGAGAATCGGTCTTTTTTACATGTATTGTTTCTCTTTTTATTTATTTTGTGCAATCCTGCGTCCGCGTTTGCGGGCGGAAACAATGAAACTTCCGGGACTCCGTCAGTACAGGTGCCGGAGACTTCTCCCGTTTCTTCAAGTACAGGCGGCCTTGCCGATGAAATCCGCAGCCTGACAGAAACAGGTATTTTATCATCGATGCTTCATGCAATTGAATTAATCCGCTCAAGGGACTTAAACGCTTCAGATTTCGGACGTTTAATGTCAGGTGTAAATACAACCCTCATAAGGCGCGTTTATCCCGATTCGCTTTCAAGGCTTCCTGTTGTGGATATGCCGCAGACATCAAACTACGCGCGCATTATAAGGGAAGCTGAAAGGGGCGCTTATATGCGGCCGCCTTCCGATTCAAATGACTTTCTTGAGCTTGTTCTTCCCTTTCTCGCTGTTAATAATCATGACAGCGATATATGGCCGATCGCGGTACGGGATTTGGAAAGAGCGGAACAATTACAAAACGCTTCCGTTCTTCCTCCCTATTTTACGGGTATTATTCATGAGTATGCGGGCCGTTACAGCGAAGCAATTACGGCATACAGCAGGGCATACAGTATTTCAGGGGAGTTATATCCCGCTCAAATAGGCATTGCGCGCGTGAACAGGCTGACGGGAAATCCTGCCGCCGCTGTTTCAATCCTTTCAAATCTGGCGGTAATGTATCCAGACAGCAAAGAGATAAGAAGGGAGCTTGCCCTTTGTTACTACACCAATCATGACTGGCCGCGCGCGCTGCCCGCGGTAGAAGAAATACTGCGCGCTGAGCCGAGGGACGGCGAGTTCCTGTTGATGAGGGCGCATATCCTGATAGATCAGGGAAATTATTCACAGGCAAATGCGTCCCTCGATAATTACGCGTCAATTAATTCAAATAACAGGGATTATCTGTATATGCGCGCCCAGATACAGTTTGACGGAAGCCGAAACCGCGACTCCGCCCTAAATTATCTCCGCTCCATTCTGCGCACCAGCCCGAACGACACGCAGGCGTTGATTTTCGCCGTGACTCTTTTAATGGACTCCCAGCGCGAAGGGGATCACGCTGAAGGCAGGGAGCTTCTTGAAAGACTGCGGCAGGTTTCAGGTTCCTTAATCGAAGTGATGAACCTGAGCCTTAGGGACGCAGTGCGGCGCGAAAGCTGGCAGGAGGCTCAAAGATATTTAAACAGCGTTCTGGCTGTCCGCAGAAACGCCGAGGATTTAACTGACGGCTATCATATCGAGCGCGGCCTTGGAAACAACGCGCGGGCTCTTGCCTACGCGCGCGAGCTTTATGACAGGGATACTTCCAATAATGATTATACCGTTATCTATATCTCCGCCTTGATTGACAACGGACAGAGAACCGAAGCTTCCCGCCTTATCGAAAGCCGGCTTAACTCAATAACAAACGCACAGCTTAAGAGCCGTTTCTTTTATCTTCGGAGCCGCCTGCAGGCGGACTCCGAAGACGCTTTAAGCGATTTAAGGTCGAGCCTTTTCGAAGACCCAAGAAACCTGGATGCGATTATCGCCATGTTCGAGATTTATCACAACAGGCGGGAAGAACGCCGCGCGGTTTACTATTTAAGACAGGCTCTCGCCATCGCGCCGGATCATCCGCAGCTCCGCCGCTATGAGATTGAGTACGCATCTTTACTGGGGAGAAATTAACTAACCGGAACGGGAAGAGGAATACAGGCGCCTTAATTATTCAATATCTGCTGTTAATATATTTGACCATCCCTTCCTGAATGAGCAAAGGCTCCATGCCAGGCGGCCATTAATAAAAAACACGTTCTGTTAATAACGGGGAATTTAATACTTACTCAGGATACTGCTTAATATTTCGCCGGTTGACTGGCCAATCTGGGTTTCTATTTGAATCATAATCTGCGTTTTCATGGAATTGGGCAGCCGAGGAAATAAATTATCAGTTTCAGAATCTGATATGCTGTCTTTATATTCCTTAAAGAAATGGTACGGCTCTATTCTGAGTATATCCGCCATTTTTTCTATCATATCAATGGAAGGGAATTTTAGCCCTATTTCAATCTGTCCGATGTAGCTGGAAGCAGTGTTGCAAAATTCAGCCAGTTTCATTTGCGAGAAACCTTCTTTTTTTCGGAATTCTTTCAGATTCCGGACAAATATTTGCCTTAATGTCATTTTTATATGCTAATAGTGTAAAAGTATTGTCAACAATTACCAATAGGCTAATTAAATCCTATTGACATAAATTACCGTATAGCATAAGTTTCTAATTAGTGTTTTCATTAAAACCGGAATTAAAAGGAGTGTATTATGAAAAAGACAGGAAAACTATTTGGAATAACCGCCATTATTTTAACAGCCGCCTTTATTTTCGCTTCCTGCGGCGACCCGGGCGGCGGGCCTGCAAACGTAACACCTGCAGCGCGTACGCAGCCTTTCAGTGCTGTTTCAGACGGCAAAACGTATTCTCTTTTAATAACGGAAAACACCAATATTAAACGCGCGACCTTTTCCATAACAGGCGGAGACTATTACACGCTTACAATAAGCGACGGAAAGGTAAGCAAGGGAGAAGTTCTCTCCTTTGTTAATTCTGTTTTCCAGCTTGAATCCGACAAGAGTAATACCTTTATCGTAAATGTATCGGGTACAAGTATTTCAAGCTTCAACGGCAGCATTACATGGACATATGACGAAAAAAATGTTACAGAAACATTTTCTTCTTCTATAGTGCCTGATGCAAGCGGCAATCCAGGCGAAACAGCTCACACGCACAGCTGGGAATTTCTTGCGGTTACATTGCACGCCACCTGCGTATCAGAAGGCTCCAGGACATTAACCTGTAAAACTTGCGGTTTAAATAAAACAGAGGTTATCGCGATAGACGCGGACGCTCACGAATGGATACAGCTTGAAGGAACACCCTCTACCTGCACAGTACACGGCTCGGGAAAAAGAAAATGTGATTTATGTGACATAGAAGAAACAGGCTCCTTTTTTGAACTCGATGAAAATGTGCACAACTGGATAACAGGAGAAGTGACAGCTCCTGCCTGTACAACAGCAGGCTATACAACTCAAGTCTGTTCATGGTGCAGTGCGCAGGAACATATAAATCCGGTAAACGCCCTTGGGCATATAATGGGAGGCTGGACAGTAACAACTGCGCCAACCTGTACTGCGGCAGGTATAGAAACAGACGCTTGCACCCGTACAGGCTGTGATCATAGCGCAACACGCGCGATTGCGGCTCTGGAGCACAATTTCCAGTGGGTTATAACTGCATACGCTGCGCCTGCCAATAACGGAGTTGAAACAAGTACAGAAATTTGCCAAATCTGCTCAGCAACCGGCAATATACAAACAACCACCCCCGGCCTTGCATTCACTCTGATAAATAATAGCACAGCTTATGAGGTTAAAAAGGGCACAGTAAGTACAGGCGCGGTGGTAATCCCATCAACATATAACAGTAGACCAGTCACTTCTATCGGCAGTTCTGCGTTCTACGCCTGCAGCGGCCTTACAAGCATTACAATCCCCGACAGCGTTACTTCTATCGGCAATTACGCGTTCCAGTACTGCAGCAGCCTTACAAGCGTAACCATCCCAAACAGCGTTACTTCTATCGGCAATTACGCGTTCTACGTTTGCAGCGGCCTTACAAGTATAACAATCCCCAATAGTGTTACTTCTATCGGCGATGGCGCGTTCAATAACTGCAGAGGCCTTACAAGCATAACAATCCCCAATAGCGTTACTTCTATCGGCGGTGAGGCGTTCTATGGCTGCACCGGCCTTACAAGCATAACAATCCCCAATAGCGTTACTTCTATCGGTAATCGGGCGTTTTCTGGCTGCACCGGTCTTACAAGCATAACAATCCCAAATAGCGTTACTTCTATCGGCAATTACGCGTTCCAGTACTGCAGCAGCCTTACAAGCATAACCATCCCCGACAGCGTTATTACTATCGGCGGTGGTGCGTTCTCTGGCTGCACCAGCCTTATAAACTTCATAGTAGACACAAATAATCCAAATTATTCAGCCCAGAACAACATATTGTATAATAAAACAAAAACTGAGATTATTGCATGGCCAACCGCTAGCGGTAATGTAACAATCCCCAACAGCGTTACTTCTATCGGTGCGGGCGCGTTCTACGGCTGCAGTGGCCTTACAAGCGTTACAATCGGCAATAGCGTTACTATTATCGGCAATAGCGCGTTCTCTGGCTGCACCAGCCTTACAAGCATAACAATCCCCAATAGCGTTACTTCTATCGGCTGGGGTGCGTTCGGTTACTTAACCGGCCTTACAAGTGTAACATTCGCTGCCGGAAGCCAGCTGCAAAGCATCGGCGATGCTGCGTTTGATAATTGCACCGGCCTTACAGGCGCGTTTACAATCCCCGCAGGCGTTACATCTATCGGTAGTGCTGCGTTCCAAAAATGCGGCAATCTTACAAGTCTTGTATTCGCTGCAGGCAGTCAGTTACAAAGCATCGGCGATTTTGCGTTCTCCCTCTGCTCAGGTCTTACAGGCAGCCTTACAATCCCTGCAGGCGTTACTTTTATCGACAGGTTAGCATTCCAAAACTGCAGCGGCCTTACAAGCGTAACAATAGGCTCTGGCGTTACTTCTATCGGCTCTGAGGCGTTCATTAGATGCAGTGGACTTACAAGCATTAATGTAGATGCTGCCAATCCGAATTATTCAAGCCAAGATGGGATATTATACAATAAAACAAAAACTACGCTTATTCAGGCACCTGGAGCGTTAAGCGGAAGCTTTACAACCCCCAACAGCGTTAATTCTATCGGCTATGGTGCGTTCGAGGGCTGCAGCGGCCTTACAAGCATAACAATCCCCAATAGCGTTACTTCTATCGGCTATGAGGCGTTCCGACACTGCACTGGCCTTACAAGCATAACAATCCCCAACAGCGTTACTTCTATCGGCAATTACGCGTTCCAGTACTGCAGCAGCCTTACAAGTGTAACTTTCCTGGGTACTATTGCTTCCGGTAATTTTAGTTCAATTTATTCTTTCGACGGTGATTTACGGGTTAAATACCTTTCGGGTGGGGTAGGAACTTATAAACGAGCTGCTGGCGGTACTGTTTGGACGAAACAGTAGCATTTAAGACAAAGGAACCTGTCTGCACGCCTTTATGGAACTCGCGTCAAGGCTTGGCTGATACAACGAGCAGTTTAAGCGTTAACAGACGTCTTATTCAGCCTTGGACTAGGTTCATCGCTCAGCCTATAGTAAGCTGTCACTATAGCCTAAAGTGATATTCAACTATAGACTATAGTGATAGTTCACTTTAGCCTATAGTGAACATTAACTACAGTCTATAGTGACATATTACTATAGACTAAAGTATAGTTTCACTATGGACTAAAGTGGTATATAGGTCAGGGCAGGAACTTTGTATCAGAATAACAATGAACAGCGCAGGAAAATACCCTAAAATTGAACTGTTACGGGAGACTGACCTGGATTCAGATATAAAAAATGAAGCTGTTTCTTCAATCTTTGTTCAATGAAACGTGATTTACTTTCTGTATTCCTTAATTTCTTTTTACCGCAGAGCAGCGGCTTCATTGTGTCTGGCTCTTTCGCGGAAATCATTCGGCGGTGATTGTATAATATGTGCTAATGGTTTGTTCCATATCAAATACCTCCGTTCCTTTAATCTTTGCCTTGCTTCATGGCCGACGCTGGTAATATACCTCTTGACTTACTGTAGGTAATAACCTACAGTAAGTATATGGAATATGAAGTTTTTCAAACTGAAGGTTTTAAAAACTGGCGTGAAGGTTTGCTGAATGTTAAGTTAAAACTAAAGATACAAGCAAGAATTGATCGCGCTGTTTCCGGCAATTTTGGTGATTGGAAGACAGAGAGCGGAGATGTAAGAGCTATGCGAATTCATTACGGCCCTGGTTACCGGCTTTATTATGTTATTAGAGAAAAAAGAATAATCTTTCTCCTTTGCGGCGGTAATAAACGTTCACAATCATCAGATATTAAAAAAGCAATTGAACTTGCAGAGGAGGTTTAGAAAATGGCTGTTAAAATTTATCCTGTTGATATAGCAACAGAACTTAAAACAGAAGAAGAAATTGACGGTTTTATCGAAGCGTCAATTGAAGAAGCAAAAAATGATACCGACCCAAAGTATTTAATTCACGCGCTTGAAACAGCCGCGCGCGCAAGAGGTATGCTTAAAACGGCCAGTGACGCAGATGTTGATCGCGCGAGCCTTTACCGTATTCTTTCCGGCGAGACGGATCCAAGAATAAGTACATTTGCGAAAATTGCCAATGTCCTTGGTTATCGAATAACGCTTATTAAGCAATAGATACGGATTAACATTTACTTTCTGTATTCTCTGATTATTTCTTCCGGCCCTTCGATTCTTCCTTCATTTCTTTAAACAACGAAACAAGCCGGTATCAAACACTATTTTAAATTATTAAATAATGCCTGATACCGTTTTCCTCACTTACTCTCCAAGATCATTTTTCACCTTTACAGTGACAGTATCTTCGTAACAGGCGAAGCAATGATCAACTTTTGCTTTCTCGGGCGCTTTTGTAAAGGAACTTACAAGCGGTACGATAATGAGTCCTGAGAGCATACAGAAAGCACCGGCGTTAATCGGCGACTGTAAAATCGCAGGAAATGAGCTTCTGAACAAGACGTTAAGTATCATCACGGAAGTGCTGAAAATAAAGCAGGTTTTCTAGCAATGAGCATTAATCCAGACAAGTAAATCTGCTTCAGTAATATAGCCATCTGCAAGTCCCCAACCGAGCTTTTCAAGTTCGTTATCGGTACAAGTGACAGGAAATCCGTTCATCTTAAGAAAAACCATCATAGCTAATATACCGATTCGTTTATTTCCATCAAGAAAAGGATGGTTTTTTATTAGAGAAAAAGCAAGATGCGCCGCCATTGCATGAATTGTTGGGTACAAATGTTGCCCGCCAAAGGTATGATATGGTGAATTAACCGAGAGGTCGAGTAAATTTGAATCCCGTATTCCGTCAATACCGCCACTCTTGGAAATAAGTTTACTATGTAAAGATATTATATCTTCAATGGTAAGGCGTATACAGATCAATTTGCCAATGCCTTAAATGCAGTAAGATGTTTGTTTAAAATTTCTTCGCCTACAGCCATAACTTCTTCGTTTGAGACATTTGAATATTCAATTATGTTTGATTCAGCTAACGGGGTAAATGTTAGTACCACCTTTCCTGCTGGAACTTCACGAGGAATTTCTATAGTACGTTTGCCTTCGGCTGGAACTTCAACGGTCTGTGTTATGGTCATAATGTGAATATCACATGAAAAGCGGTAATAATCAAGTCAGAAATGAAGAATGGACTTGTTCGACAACTGCGAACCTTCGATGTCAGTTGTCTCACAAGTCCTGCATTTTTATTTATTTCTCACTTACTCTCCAAGATCATTTTTCACCTTTACAGTGACAGTATCATCGTAACAGGCGAAGCAATTATCAACTTTTGCTTTCTCGGGCGCTTTTGTAAAGGAACTTACAAGCGGTACGATAATGAGTCCTGAGAGCATGCAGAAAGCGCCTGCGTTAATCGGTGACTGTAAAATCGCGGGAAATGAACTTCTGAACAAGACGTTGAGTATCATCACGGAAGTGCTGAAAATAAAGCAGCACCAGACAGACGCTTTGCTTGTGCGTTTCCAGTAAAGGCCGTAAAGGAACGGCGCGAGGAACGAGCCTGCGAGCGCTCCCCATGAAACGCCCAT